>NZ_JBSGIV010000024.1:0-90586 GCF_053605225.1 Micromonospora sp. NPDC003944 | reverse complement strand
GCCGAGATCACCCGCAGCCTCAAACGCTACATAGCCCGCCAAATCTGGCGCATCCTCGAAGCCACCGCTTGACAGCAACCTTCACAGATCTTGCAGTTGCAGTACGGCGCGGGCGCGGCGGTCACGCTCGTCATGCTGCCGATCATCGGCGGGCTGGTGTTCATCCTGGTCCGGTTGTTGCGCCAGGACAGCAACATCAAACTCCCCCGGCGTCGCCGAGCCGCGCGACGGATCGGCACACAGCCGTGGGTCGGAACGGCCCGGAAATCCCTGCCGTGGGTCGTCACCGCGCTGGTCACCGGCCTGCTGCTCTGGGCATCGCCGGAGATCTTCTGGAAGGCGGCGGTGGTCCTCGGGGTGATCCTGCTGATCGCGGCGGCGGTCGGTCGGGTGGTCTCGGCCCTCCAGTCCCGGGGTGGTCGCCGGTCGTCGTCGGTGGTGTCCGGCGTGGGGTCCTGGGTCGCGCTGGCCGGGTTGCTCTTCTTCGTGCTGGGCCCGCTGTACTGGATCGCCGTCACGGCCTTCAAGTCCGAGGGACAGGTCGTCATGCGCACCGACGACCTGTGGCCGACGCCGTGGACGATGGAGCAGTTCAGTGCGCTCTTCGCCAACCAGCCGTTCGGCCGCTGGTACCTCAACACCCTGCTGGTGTCCGCGGCGTCCACCGCGGTGGCACTCGTCTGCGCCGCGCTTGCGGGTTACGCGCTGGCCCGGCTGCGGTTCCGCGGGGCACAGAGCTTCACCGTCACGGTGCTGCTCACCTACGTGATGCCGGGGGCGCTGCTCTTCATCCCGCTGTACCAGATGCTCATCGGCGCCCGGCTCACCGACTCGCTGTGGTCGCTGGTGCTGACGTACCCGACCTTCACGCTGCCGTTCGCCACCTGGCTGCTGGTGGGGTACTTCTCGTCGATCCCCATCGAGCTGGAGGAGGCCGCCCTCGTCGACGGTTGCAGCCGCGTCCAGGCGTTCGGCCGGGTGGTGCTGCCCCTGGCCAAGCCGGGGCTGCTGGCAGTCGCGCTCTTCACCCTGACCAATGCCTGGAACGAGTTCCTCTTCGCCTTCGTGTTCATCACGAAGGACGAGTACAAGACGCTCCCGGTGGGGATGCAGTCGATGATCGCCGGGGACGTCGTTCCGCAGGGACAACTCGCCGCGGCGTCGCTGCTCGTCAGCATCCCGGTGGTGATCATGTACGCCCTCGGGCAGCGCTTCCTGACCGAAGGGCTCACCGCCGGCGCGGTGAAGGGGTGAGCCGTCGGGCCGCTGGTGCCGATCGCGCACCGGCGGCCCGGCAACGGACCGTCCCCACGACGGCTCCGGCAAGCGTGGGGTCAACCAGTGACTCGTTCCGCTTCCACCGTCACGGCCCGAGCTGCTTCTCGAACCAGTGGTGGGCGTAGCGCTCGGTGTTGTACGCCTCGATCTCAGCGCCGCACGGTGGCGACGAGAGCTGGGTCCATATGCCTGACTTTAGTCAGGCTTCTTGGCTACGCGCCAGCGCGGTGCCGGTAGGAGCCGATGCCTGCGTGGTCCAGGACGACCACCACGAGCGCCACTCCGGTGGCGACCGCGCTGACCGCCAACAGCGGCAGCCGCAGCGCGGCCGGCGACGCGGCAAGCACGAGCAGGGCAGCGACCCGGGGCCAGGAGAGTCGCCGGTGGATCGCCGCCGAGAAGAGGATCCGCCCGAGCAGGAACAGCATCGGGCCGCCCAGGATGACCAGGACCGCAGTCATGTCACCGGTCCGCGTCGGGTGGGCGATGCTCAGTTCCGCGCCGACGGCGGTGACCACCAGCCCGGCGACCATCACCAGGTGCAGGTACCCGGTGATGACGCCGAGCCGGGCCGGGTCGGCGTGCTCGATGGCCGGGCCGAGGCGCTGCCCGGCGGGCGTGACGTAGAGCAGGCCGATCAGTACGGCGGTGGCGAAGACCAGCAGGAACGCGACCGTCTGCGGGAGGTGCAGATCGGTGCCGGCGTACGAGAGGCCGGCGACCAGGACCAGTTCGCCGAGCGCGATGATCATGATCTGCTGGTACCGCTCGGCGAAGTGCTCGCCGGCCAGGTGCAGTTCCTCCCGCCTGGTCCGGCCCATCGCCGGCGTGGGCCACCCGAGTCGCGGGCCGGTCAGGTCGAGGGCCAGGGCGAGCAGCCAGAGCGGCACACGCCACTGCGGCAGAAACCCACCGGCGACCCACGGTACGGCGGAGACGCTGAACCAGCAGAGGATGCGCAGCGTCCGGCGCTGCCGCGGATGGCCGCGCAGCCCGACGGTGGTGACCACACCCCGGGCGATGTGCACCGACACGTACGCCCCGGCGAAGAGCAGGCCGCGCCCGTCCAGCGCCTGCGGGATCGCCACCCCGGCCAGCAGGCTGCCCAGCGCGGACCACACCAGCAGCCAGCGCACCGCAGGGCTCTCCGGGTCGTACCAGTCGGCGAACCAGGTGGTGGTGACCCAGATCCACCAGACGCCGGCCAACAGCACGGCCGTACGCAGCGCGCCGGTCAGCGTGAGGTCGTGCAGCAGGTGGGCTGCCAACTGACTCAGGGCGAGCACGAACGCCAGGTCGAAGAAGAGCTCCAGGAACGACGCGCTCAGCGGCGAGTTGCTCCCCCGCAGCAACCGTTCGGGTCTGCTCGCCATCGGCGCTCCTCCCGCTGGCGCACGCCCTGACACCGTCGTACCACCCGAGCCAGACCATGGGAGGCGAAAGCGATCTCTTCGCCGGCGGGAGTGGTTTCGATGTCTGGCAGCTGCGGCGACGACCCGCAGGCCCCTCGTGTCGTTGATCCGGCTGCGCCCATGGTCACCGCTGACCACGGTGGGGGCACCGACTCAACGAGGAGGGACGCCGATGACCGCTCAGCGTGAGACCGTGCAGGTCGACCACGACCTGTTCCGCGCCGTGTACGACTCGCCCGCATCACTGCCCGGCCGACACCGCTGGACCACCCCCGAGTCGGACGTCCGGCGGCTGGAGAAACTGCTCGGCATGCCGGCGCGAAGCGTCGGCGCCCCGCTCTGGGTCAGCGGCGACGAGCCCGACTGCCCGAAGTGCCGCCGACGGATCACCTGGTACGACATCGTCTCGTCGGCCCTTTCCGGTCTGCACGACAAGGCCATGATCGCCACGGTCATCCTCGGCGAACGCAAGTACGTCAACACCGAGATCCCGGATGCCATCGCCGGGGTCCGCTGCTCCGACTGTCACACCGCGATCGACGGTCTGCGAAGCTTCAAGTGCCACAACTGGGCGTACGCCTTCGAGGCGCTGGAGGCCGTCCGCGAGCGGATGGCCGGCGGTCCGGTCCCGACCTGAGCGACCGCCGCGCCGAGCCGGGGCGGCCCAGCTCGGGGTGGCCACCTTCTCGTTGGCCAGCAGATCCGAGCACACCCGCAGCTCGACGGCGGTGTCCAGCGGCTCCACCTCGTACCTGACGGCGGCCACCGGGCGACGCGGCAGCGACACCAGCCGGCTGCTGCTGATGCGTACGCCCCGCCCGGCCGGTGACACCCACTCGGTCTCCCGGCGCAGCACGCCGGTGCGCAGGTCGAGCACCCGTTCGTGGCTGCGCAGCGTCCCGGTCCGGAGATCGAGCGGCTCGTCGTCGACCCAGAGCCGGATCAGCGCGGCGTTCGGGGCGCTGATGACGGTGTCGCTTGTCGGCGGAAACCCGTACCCCTCCTCGGGGTAGTTCAGCTCACGCCGCTCGTGGAAGCCGCTGACATACGTGCCCGGCATCCCACACGGGGCACCCTCGTCGAGCACCCCGCGCCAGCCGATCCACCCGTTGCCCAACGCGAAGATCGACTCGGTCTCGCCGAGCCGGTCCAGGTCGTCCGCCGTGCGCCGGATCCGCCAGGTCTCGTCGTCGGTTGGCACGGCGGTGGACTGCGGTAGATCGGTGGCCGGACCGGTCTGCACGAAGCCTCCTGTGGATGCCGACGTCCCGGAACAGCCAACCAGAGCCGGCTGTGTGATTCCTGGACGAAGGTCGTGAAGACCACCCGACCTTCGACAGCAGCGGTGCCCTCTGCCGCGTTCCTAGGGTGTCCGCAAGGTGAACGGGGTATGAACGTGTGGTGAGGTGATGCATGCTCGACAACGGCAGCATGGACGTTCCGGAGATCAGCGCCGAGTGGTACAGCGACGTCGTCGACGCCGCCGCCGCCAGCCCAGAGCCGGTGCAGTGGTTCGTCGGCCACGCCACCGAGGGGGTGATCCTGCTACTCGGCGCGCTGCTGCTGATGGCCGCGCTGAGCCGCCGGTCCGGCGGCCCGCACGACCGGGCACTCGCCCTGATCGCGCCGGTGCCAGCCCTCCTGGCGTACGTGGGCAGCGAATTCTTCAAGACCATGGTGGACGAGGAGCGCCCCTGCCGAACCATCGCCCGGGAGATCATCGCGGGCGCCTGCCCAGCCTCGGGCGACTGGTCGTTCCCCAGCAACCACGCCACCGTTGCCGGCGCGCTTGCGGTCACCACGCTGCTGCTGTCCCGACGACTCGGCCTGGTCGCGCTGCCCCTGGCCGCGCTCGGCGCCTTCTCCCGGGTCTTCGTGGGCGTGCACTACCCGCACGACGTGGTCGCGGGCGTGCTCTTCGGTGCCCTTGTCGCCGTGGTGGCCACCCCGTTGCTGGCCCGACCGGCAGCCGAGATGCTTCGCCGTCGGGCCAACCGCCCCGACAGCCCGGCCCCCAAACTGGCCAGCCGCTCCCGCCCCTGACCAGCAACCCGCCGCAATCGCCCGCCGCACCGACCCTGCCGCCGCTCTTATCGACAAGATCGTGCTCGATCCTGGTTCTAGTGGCCTCAATCGCGACCGAGGCCACCGGATCCTGGATCGAGCACGATCTTGCCTCGGGAGGCGGGAGGCGGGCAGGGCGCGGGGTGTCAGGTTGTCAGGAGGAGGGCAGCCACTGGTCCGAGCAGCAGGAACGGACCGAACGGCAGGTGGGTGCTCCAGGTGGCGCGGCGGGCGGCCAGCAGGCCCAGACTCACCAGGGCGGAGAGCCCGAAGGTGAGCACCAGCCCGAACAGCAGCACCGGCCAGCCGTACCAGCCGAGCAGCGCCCCGACACTGAGCGCCAACTTCGCGTCGCCAAGCCCGAAGCCGCGGCGGCCGAGCAGCACCGCGGTGCTGGCGAAGAAGAGCGCCAGCCCGCTGCCGCCGATGACGGCCCGCAGCCAGTTTCCCGGGTCGGCGTCGAGCGCGGCGACGCCGAGCAGCAGCCAGGTCCCGGCGGCTGCGGGCAGGGTGAGCCGATCCGGCAGTCGGTGCACGGCCAGGTCGACGAAGATCGCCGGAATCGTCCACCCGAGCCACCAGATCAGCGCCGGCAGCGTCCCGCCCGACGGGCCGGCGAACGCCACCAGCACCGCCGCCGTGAGCACGGCCAGCTCGACGGTGCCTCGCGGTGGGCCGACCCGGGCCCGGCAGTGACCGCACCGGGCTGCCGGGCCCAGCGCCGGCCAGGGCCGGGTCAGGCTGACCGGCGCGCCGCAGGCATCGCAGCCGGTCCGGCTGGGCAGGCCCTGGGGTACGGCGTGGCGCAGCACGACAAGTCGTACGAGCGGGCTGATCGCGAGGATCGCGAACACGGTCGAGACCCGGGTTCGCGCCGCCGCCGGTCGTCCGCGCCGCCGGGAGGGCGTTGCCCGGCGGCTGGTCTCCGCGCTCGGGCGGCCGGACGGCGGGGGGTCCGGCCAACGATCGGGTGGGTCTTCCCGACCGGGTACGGCCGCCGGGGGGCCGGTCAGCGCCATGTCGCCTCCATTGCGGCCGGGTGCCCTCCGGAGAGGGTGAACACGCATCGTGATCGCACGCTCGCTGCGGTGTAGCGGATGGCGCAGAAAGCGACCTGCCGGCGCGGCCCGACGGGGGCGCCTTCGACCGTCTCCGGGTCGGGCGGTCGGCGGGACGGGTCGGCCCGCAGAAGAGGTGCCGAGGCCGATCGAATGCCGGGATGAGACCGCGATGTCCCACTCCCGCGACCGATGACGCGACGTCGGTGAGCCGATCCGACCCAGCAGGACTCCGTCAATAACGACCTTTTGCTCGACCATTTCCCGGGGTGCAGTGCGGACACCCGCTACCACCACCTGTCATCACGCAGAGTGTTCGCTTGAATTGCCTCTGTTGCATCGGCGGGCGTCAGCCTATGCTCGCCCCTTGGGTGTGATGCAAGCCTCACCTTGACCACCGGACGACACAGGACCTGCATTTGTTAAAGATCCGTAACGGTGAATGCAGAAGCGCAATGAACGGTTCCGGATGTGCTGATCCGGGCGCGCTTCCGCATGCCCGGCGGCGGTGACCCCTCACCGCTCCGGGCGACCACGAGGAGGCTCGACGGTGCGCGGACGGCAGCTCAGACGAGCGGCAATCTGCCTGCTGGTGGTCGTGGCGGCCACGCCGGTCACCGCCTGCGCCGGCGGACGGGAAGCGGTCGAACGGCCGACGGCAGCCCGCTCCGACGAGCAGCGAACCGATCCCGACGTCGAGCGGCGAGCTGCCGAAAAGGCGGCACTCGACGCGTACTCCGGTTATCTCGCGGCCTCGCGCACGGCGGGCCTGCGCGGCGATCCGCGTTCGCCGGAACTGCCCCGGTTCCTCGGTGATCCACTTCTCACGCGGGTCCGGGTGTCCATTCGCGAGGCCAAGGAGCACGGCGCCATGCGTACCGGAACGTTCAAGTCCGACCCGACCGTGACCTCCGTCAGCCTGGACGCGAAGCCGGCCACTGTGGAGATCCAGGACTGCCTGGACACGACCGGCTACCGGCTTGTCTACGCCAAGGACAAGCGCTCGGTTCCTGGCAGCGGTGGCGGCAGACACCTCTCCACCGCCACCGCGACCCGATATCCGAACGGCCGCTGGCTGATCAACTACGGTACGACGCACCGGGACCAGCCGTGTTGAGTCGGGCCGCGACAACCCGACGCGCGCTCGCCGGGGTCGGCCTCGCGCTCCTGCTGGTGACGGGCGCGACCATGCCGGCTGCCGCCGCTCGACGGGCCGACCCTGGCGCGGGCTGCCCACCGGACCAACCCGACTGCAGCGTCTGGGACGACGAGCCCGGCAACCCGGGCGATCCCGGTGGAGGCGGGGACGACGGTGGGGGCGGGGACGACGGGGGCGGCGGCGGGGGCGGTGTCTGCCAGTGGAACGGGCGGACGATCCCTTGCTATGACGACGACCTGGGCTGGTTCAACAGCGGCGACGGGTGCTACTACAAGTTGACCGAGGGGCCGGTCGAGCCCGCCGAGGGTTATCAGTGGTATCTGCAGACCTGCAATGGCGGCGACCTGGGCGCTCAGGACATGGTGCAGTTGGCCGATCCGCCGGCCGGCTTCGGCGCACCGCCGAACCCGGAGGAGCTTGCCCGTCGCGCTCTGGCGTCGATAAGTCTCCTGCCGGCCCGGCTGAAGGTGGCACCCCGTAAGAACATCGGCCCCGGCCTGGTCGGCCTGCCCGTCTGGATGTGGGCGACCCCGGGGAGGAACTACTTCGGCCCGTTGCACGCCGACGAGTCCGACCGGGGGTTGACCGTCTACATCGAAGCGAAGGTGGACCGGATCACCTGGGACATGGGCAACGGCGAGAAGGTCACCTGCGACGACGCCGGGACCGAATACACGTCAGACGGCCAGCGGGCGGGAAGCACCTCTCCGGACTGCGGTTACGACGAGGGCTACTCGAAGGCTGGCACCTACCGGGTCACCGCCACCACGCACTGGACGGTGAGCTGGTGGACCAACAGTGACGCCACGAGACGGGTGATCCCGCAGACCCGTAACAGCGGAACCGTTCCGATCCAAGTCAACGAACTCCAGGTGGTCACCAGATGAGCCTCGCGACGCGCAACGGAACTCCGTCGCTTGACGCGCCCGTCAACCCGCCGACTGTGGTTCGACAGCGCCGGGTCCGTCCCGGGTTGCTCGGCCTCGCCGTCCTCCTGATCGCCCTGGGCGGGCTGGGCGCGGCGTTCGCGGTCACCTCGGTACGGGCCACCGGCAGCTATCTGGCGGTGGCCCGCCCGGTCGAGGTGGGCCGGGAGATCAGCCCGGCGGATCTGGTCACCGTGCAGGTCGCCGGTGGTCAGGGGTTGCGCCCGGTGCCGGCCGCACGGCTCGACGAGGTGGTCGGCAAGCGGGCCGCGGTCGCGCTGCTACCGGGCACGCTTCTCACCCTGGCGCAGGTCACCGACGACCCGCTGCTCGGCCCTGGCCAGCAGCAGATCGCGCTGGGCCTGAAGACCGCCCAGGTGCCGGCCCGCACACTGCACCCCGGCGACAAGGTCCTGCTGGTCAGCACTCCGGACAACGATGCCGACGGAGACGCGGCCGCCGCCGGCACCCGGTTCGCGGCCACCGTCATCGACATGGTCAGCCCGGCCAACGACGACAAGGTCCTCTACCTGGCGCTGCTCACCCGTGACGTGCCGGCGGTGGTGGCGCTCGCCGCACAGGAACGGCTCGCCGTCGTGCTGACCGAGGCGGCCTGAGCATGGCGATCATCGCGCTGGTGTCCGCGAAGGGTTCGCCAGGCGTCACGACCTCGGCGCTGGCCTGCACGCTGGCCTGGCACCGGCGGCTGGTGGTCGCCGAGTGCGACCCGGCCGGCGGCTCGATCCTCGCCGGATACCTCGGCGGTCAACTGGACGGCCCGCGCGGCATCGGGGAGCTGGCCGTCGGGGAGTTGCGCGACGGCAACCTGGAGACCGCGTTCTGGTCCCAGTTGGTCGACCTGGACGCCCCCCGCCGGGAACGGCTGCTCCTGCCCGGCCTCACCGACCCGGCCCAGGGCGGCAGTGTCACCCCGCTCTGGCAGCGCTTCGCCGACTACTTCGACGCCCTCGACCGCGGCACCCCCGGCTACGACGTCCTGGTCGACTGCGGCCGGCTGCACGTGACCGGGCCGCCGTGGCCGCTGCTGCGGGCCGCCTCGGTGGTGCTGCTGGTGACCCGGGCGCACCTGCCGGACCTCTCCGGCACCCGCGCGGTGGTCGCCGCGATCGAACGGGACTTCGCCGAGCACCGGGTGCCACCGGGCACCCTGCGGCTGCTGCTGGTCGGCGACGGGCACGGGCGGGCCGAGATCAGCCGCGCGCTGAAACTGCCGGTCATCGCACGGTTGCCGCACGACCCGCGTACCGCCGGGGTGCTCGCACTGGGCGGGACCGTGCGGGCGGGTCGGCCGCTGATGCGCGCGGCGGCCGCGCTCGAGGTTCCGATCGGGGCGCTCCTGGAGCGGCGACGGGCCCGGTTGGCGTGGCCCGTGCAGCAGGGGGTGCCCGATGCGGTTTGAGCCGGTCTCCGCTGATCCGCGCCAACAGCCGCCGGGCGTGACCTCCACCGCGCCACCTCTTCCCGTGCCGAACGGCCGGCACCAGCAGCCCGGCCCGCAGCCGGCGTCGGCGGCCACCCCGCTGCCGGAGCCGCCGCCCCGGCCCCGGATGGACTTCCAGGTGGTCAGGGAGTTGCGCCGGGAACTCACCGAACGGCTCACCCTCTGGCAGCGCGGCCGGGAGTTCACCGTCGACGAGGAGGACACCGAGCGGGCCCGACTCGCCGTCACCGTGGTCGCCGCGTACGCCGACTCGGTGCGCCGGGCCGGCACGCCGATGGCCGCCGGCGAGGAACGTCTGCTGCTCGACCAGGTGACCGCCGAACTGGTCGGGCTCGGCCGGCTACAGACCCTGCTCGTCGACGACACCATCGAGGAGGTGCACATCCTCGGCTGCGACCAGATTCGCATCACCCGACACGGCGGCGGGGTGGACTGGGCCGAGCCGATCGCCGACAGCGACGCCGAACTGGTGGAGATCCTGCAGGCGGCGGCCCGCCGCGCGGGCGCGACCGAACGGTCCCTCTCCACCGTGAAGCCCACCCTCGACCTGCAACTGCCCGACGGCAGCCGGCTGGCCGCGGTGTTCCTGGTCAGCCACCGCCCGTACGCGGTGATCCGCAAGCACAACACCCTGGACGTGAGCCTCGACGACCTCGCGGGCGCCCGAGGTGACCTGGACGAGATGATCGACCCGCTGCTGCGCGACTTCCTCCGCGCGGCGATGCGCGCCGGCCTGAACATCATGGTCGCCGGGCTGGCGGGCGCCGGGAAGACGACAGTCATCCGGGCACTGATGAACGAGATCCCGCCCGACGAGCCGTACGTGCTGATGGAGGAGAGTCGGGAACTGCTCCCGGCCCGCCGCCGGGAGCGCCACCGGGCGGTGATGAGCTTCGAGGCCCGGGAGGGCCACGGCGAACGCGGCTTCGACGGGCGCCCCGCCGGTGAGGTGACGATCGCCGACCTGATTCCGCTGTCCCTACGGATGGGCGTCCTGCGGATCATCGTGGGCGAGGTGCGGTCCCGGGAGATCGTGCCGATGCTCCAGGCGATGACCACCAGCCGGGGGTCGATGTGCACCATCCACGCCCGTACCGCCGCGGGGGTCGGTGAACGCATCGTCGAGCTGGCCCTGGCCCACGGCCGCGAGATGACCGTCGACCAGGCCCGCCGGATGGCCGGCAACGCGCTCGACCTGATCGTCTACGTCACCATCGAGGACGAGACGGCCATCGGCGGGCGGAAACACCGGTTCGTCTCGCATGTGGAGGAGGTGATCGGGGCCGGCGAAGCCGGTCGGATCACCACCACCACGGTCTTCGGGCCCGGCCCGGACGGCCGTGCGGTGCCCCGGCACCTACCGGAGCGGGTCCGCGACCAGTTGCTGCGGGTGGGGTACGACGCGCGACTGCTGACGCGGTGGGTCGAGGCCGGCGCCGGTGCCTGGCGACGTCCCCGGCAGACCCGACTGGCCCGGCGGTGACCTGATGCTCGGCAGTCTGGAACTGATCGCGGTGATCTCCGGGGCCGCCTGTGTGGCCGGGCTACTGCTGGCCGTGGTCGCGCTCGTCGGCACCCGCCGACCTCAGGGATCGCCCCCGGGCGGGGGGCCAGGGCTGGGCCGGCTGTGGCGCGGGCCCGGGAGCACTCCGGCCGAGCAGCGTAGCTACCAGGCACTGCTTGTCGCCGCGCTTGTCGCCGGGGCGTTGGCGTTCCTGTTGACCGGACTGCCGGTGGTGGGCCTGCTGGTGGCGGTGGCGGTGCCCGGCGCCCCGTGGCTGTTCGGGGTGGGCAAGGCCGAACAGCGGGCGATCGCCCGGATCGAGGCGGTCGGCGAGTGGACCCGCCGACTCAAGGACGTCTCCGGCACCGGGCAGGGCCTCCAACAGTCGATCATCGGAACGATCGGCAGCGTGCCACCTGGCATCGAGGACGAGGTACGGCTGCTCGCCGCCCGTCTACAGGCCGGCTGGATGGCTCGCTCCGCGCTGCTGGCGTTCGCCGACGAGATCGCCGACCCGGTCTGCGACCAGGTGGTCGCCGCGCTGATCCTGCACCTCTCGGACCGGGGTGAACGGCTTGGTGACGTGCTCGGCTCCATCGCGGCCGCGGCGTCCTCGGAGGTGGCCACCCGTCGGGAGATCGAGGCCAAACGCACCCAGCCCCGGTTCGCGGTCCGCTTCCTCACCGGCATGACCCTGGCGACCCTGGCGTACGGGCTGATCAACACCGAGTACATCAAGCCGTACGGCACGCCCCTCGGTCAGGTGATCATGGCTGTTCTCGGTGCCGCCTTCATCGGCCTGCTGGCCTGGGTGCGGTCGATGAGTCAGCCGCAACGGCCGGCTCGGTTCCTGCCAGCGCCCGACCCGTCCGAGGTGGTCGCGTGAGTGTCAACTGGCAGTTGGTCGTGGCGGTCTGTGGTGGTGCCGGCATCGGGTTCGGCGTGTTCCTGGTAATCCGGGAGTTGGTGCCGGCGACTCCGGCGCTCGGTCCGGCGCTGCGCCGGCTGCACCAGCCACCGGGCACCGGGCACCTCGCCGCGCCCTCGTCCCGCCGACTCGACTGGTTGACCGGGATGTCCCGCTGGTTGCGCCCGCCGCAGCAGCAGTTGGCCCTGATCGGTCAGACCTCCGAGCAGTACACGCTCTCGGTGCTGCTCTCGACGCTGATCGGGCTGGCTACGCCGACCCTGCTCGGGGTGGCGCTGTGGGCGCTCGGTATCCCGTTCCCGTTCGTCGTACCGGTGCTCGGCAGTCTCGGGCTGGCGCTGCTTGCCGGCCTGCTGGCGCACCAGGCCGTACTGGTCAAGGCCAAAGCTGCCCGCGACGAGTTCCGCCAGGCGGTCTGCACCTACCTGGATCTGGTGGCGTTGCAGCTCTCGGCCGCGCACGGCCCGGTGCAGTCGCTGGAACGGGCGGCCGCGGTCTGCGACGGCTGGGTGTTCGACCGGCTCCAGGAGTCGCTGCGGATCGCCCAGATGCAGATGCACTCGCCCTGGGACGAGCTGCGCCACCTCGCCGACAAGATCGGCATTCCCGAGCTGGGTGACGTCGGCGCGATCATGCGCTCCTCGGGCAGCGAGGGAGCACAGGTGCACGAAACCCTACGCAGCCGGGCCGACTCGCTACGCGACCAGATCCGTACCGACAACCTCACTCGCGCCGAAGCGGTGACAAGCAAGCTCGACATCCCGGGCGCGCTGCTCGTCTTCGTGCTGCTCGGGTTCGTCCTCTATCCGTTCGTCGCCCGCCTCTGATCCCATCCCCTGAAGGAGAAACGCCATGTCCATCATCAGCTACCTGCACGTCGTGCTGACGACGCGCCTGGCCGAGTTGCGCCGCGACGGTGAGCGTGGCGACAGCCCGGTGCCCACCGCGGTGATCATCGCCGGTCTGGTCGCCGTCGCCATGGCTGTCACCGCATTGGCCCTGACCAAGGCCAACAACTGGATGACCGGCATCCCGAACCACACCGACCCGAAGTAGCTGGCGTGCGTCGAGCCGCGTACCCGAGGTGGAGCCGAGCGGTGACCGCCGCCCGGCGCCGCCTCGCGGCCGGCGAACGCGAGCGGGGCGCCAACCCGGTGGAGTTGGCCGTGATGATGCCGCTGATCCTTGTGCTGCTCTTCGCCTCGATCCAGGTCGCGGCCGTCTTCCTCGCCCGCTCCACCGCGTTGAACGCCGCGCAGAGCGGCGTCAACGCCCAGCGGACGTACGAGGCGGGCGACGGCGCCGGCGTGGACAGCGCCTCCCACTTCCTGAAGGCGGCCGGCGGCTGGTTGGTGGGCTGGAACAAGGCCGGCCCGACCTGCGTGACCACCGCGACCGAGGTGACCTGCACGGTGAGCGGCCGATCCCTGTCCGTGGTCCCGGGCGTGGACTTCGCCGTACGACAGACCGCGCACGGAACGGTGGAGAGGGTGACCCCGCCATGACCCGTACCGCCGAGCGGGGCTCGGTCTCCATCGAGGTGGCGGTGCTCGCGCCCGCGTTCATCGCGCTGATGGTGCTGGCCGGTGTGGTCGGGCGCACCGCGGTCGCCGCGGAGGCGCTCGACGCGGCCGCCCACGACGCCGCCCGCGCCGCCTCGATCTCCCGGAACTCCGACACCGCTGAGACGGCAGCGCTGGAGGCCGCCCGGAAGCAGCTGGACTGGCACGGCCTGGCCTGCGCCAACAACCTGGACCCGACGTTCACCAGCTCGGTCGCCGGCCGTCATTCTCCCGGCCTCGACGATGCCTTCACCAGCACCGTCGGTACGGACGCCTCGGTGACGGTGACGATCACCTGCCGGGTGTCCTTCCGGGACATCACCCTCGGCATCCTGCCTGGCATGCAGAGTGAGAGGCGGATCACCGCTGAGTTCACCTCACCGCTCGACCGCTACCGGAGTCGGCAGTGACGGCCTCGTCGACCACCGGGTCCTCGCGGGCAGGTGAGCACGGCCGGGTGAGCATCTTCCTCGCGGTGACGATGGTCGGCGTACTCGCCATCATCGGCCTCTCCTTCGACGGCGCCGGGCAGCTCCGCACCCTGCAACGCGCGCAGAACCTGGCCGCCGAGGCGGCGCGGGCCGGCGGGCAGGCCATCGACCGGGCCACCGCCATCGAGGGCGGACCGAAGCGGATCGACAAGCCGCAGGCACGCGTCGCGGTGGCCCGCTACCTGGCTGTCGTGGACACCTCCGGGCACACCGTGAGCTTCCCCGAGGTCGACGGGGAAACCCTGATCCGGGTGACCGTCAGCATCACCTACCACCGCTCGATGCTCGGCCCGTTCGTCCAGGACAAGACGGTCACCGTCACCGGTGAGGCGACCGCGCGTGCCATCACCGCAGCCCCGTAGGAAGGAAGGCAGCCATGCCCGCATCGGGTGGGTCCGTCGTACGGCGGACCGGACGGATCCTCACCGGCATCGGCGCGCTGGCCGTACTCCTGGTGTTACTTGTCGGCGCGCCGATCGCGCTGCTCGCCTTTGCCGGTAACCCCCTGCCCGATCACCTCCCCACGATCAATGAGGTGGGTACCGCGCTGACCAGCCGCGACGACGGTCAGCTCTTCCTGCGGGCGCTGGCCGTGGCCGGGTGGTTCGGCTGGGCGACGTTCGCCTTCTCCGTCCTCGTCGAGCTGGGCGCGCAGACCCTGCGCCGGCCGGCGCCGAAGCTGCCCGGGATGGGCCGCCAGCAGAAGGCCGCTGCCGCGCTTGTCGGCTCGGTCGCGCTGATCCTGGTCGCCAGCCCGGCCGCCGCCAGCGCCGCGGCGGTCTACGGAGCCCCGGCGTACGCGAGTCCGAGCACACCGGCCGTCACCACCCTCGCCGCACCGGCCCGCGCCGCGACGACACCGGACACGGCCGCGCCGGTGGCGCAGCGCGGGCTGCTGGGCATGGCTGGAACGGGACTCGCCGCCCCCGCCGGCGCGGCGGCGACCAACGACGCCGCGCCGGTCTACCGGGTGGCCCGGGGCGACTATCTCGGGGAGGTGGCCGAGCGCTACCTGGACGAGTTCGGCGACTACCGGCAGCTCGCCAAGCTGAACAAGCTCGACGACCCGGACCGGATCCGCCCCGGCCAACTACTCCGGCTACCCACCGAGGCCACCGACCAAGGGACCCGGCAGCACGCCACCGGTCGGCTCGTCGACCGTCCCGCGCCGCCGAAGCCGCCTACGCCCCGGCCGGCGCCCGAGCGGGCCGCACCGCCGCGGGTGGCTCCGGCACCACCGAGCGGTACGCAGTCAGCGGGCCAGCCACCGGCGATGACTGTCGGTGCCGCCCGGGCCGGCGCGGAAGATCGGGTGAACCGACCGTTGGCGGTCTCCGCCGTCCTGGCCGTGGCGAGCATCGTCGGTGCCCAGATCGGCGCGGTGCTGGGGCTACGCCGCCGTCCGGCCACCGCCGGGGCGGCTCCCCGACTGGCAGCGTCCTCCCGCACGTCGTCTCGGCGCGGCGCGGGCCGGGGCAGTGGCGCGGGCCGGAGCAGTGAGGGCGCGGGCCGGCGGGGCGGTGGTGGGGCAGCCGGGAGTGGTGCCGCATGGGCTGCCAGCCGGGCGGCTGCGGCAATCGAAGCTCCCGCGACACCGAGCGGCGGCACGGCACCGAACGGCGGTGGCTTCGCATCTTCCGACAGTGGGGGTGCGCCTTCCGGCAGCCGGGTGGCGCCGGCCGGAAGCGGAATGGCTGTCCCCGGCAGCACCGCGTTCCTGGGCAGCGGGATGGCCCTCTCCGGCGGCACGGCGCCCCTCGGTGGTGGCAACGAAGGCGAGCTGTTCAACGGTGAGCACGGCCTCGACTCGGTGCCAGACGGGCCGCCGATCGGCCGACACCGACGCCCCTGAGCAGCGCCGGGGGCAATGCCTCGGAGAGCGGTATACCTCTGAGTCATAACTATGACTCAGAGGTATACGCGTCGAGGACGACATTGGCTCCCCGGCGGGGACATCGCGTAGAACGTCAGGGCAGGCGGGTCTGGAGCACACCGTTCTGGATCCGGGTGGGCAGGACCTGTTGGTCGTTGCCGGACGGTCCCTGCACGACCTCGCCACCGTTGAGCCGGAACGCGCTGCCGTGCCACGGGCAGACCACACAGGCGTGGCCGTCGATCTCCTGCACCTCGCCCTCGCCGAGCGGCCCGCTCTGGTGCGGGCAGCGCTCCAACATCACGGTCACCTCGTCGCCGTGCCGGTAGAGGATCACCGAGATGTCGTCGTCGACCTCTCGGGTGATCAGGGTGCGTTGTGGCAACGTCGCCATGTCTGCCAACGAGTGCCAGCCATCGCTCATCCGGTGCAGCTCGGAGACGCTCTGGTTGACCTGCGCCCCCTGCTTGTACGCCAGGTGCCCCCCGATGTACGCGCCCAGGCTCACGGTGGAGAGCCCGAGGAAGCCGAGGGCGCGGCCCGTCGTATGGCGGCCGGAGAGACGTGCGGCCAACGAGCCGGCGTAGAGCGTCAGGCCGACGGTGTTGGCGGCGGCGTGCACCAGGCCGACCCGGCGCTGGTCCCGGGCGAGTGCAGCCCAGTCGTTCAGGCCGGCGACCGCCGCGGGCAGCGCGCTGACCGTGCCCAGGCCGACCAGCACGGTGGCGGGCCGACGCTGCCCGGGCATGAGGTCGAGCACCGCGGCGCTGATCCATGCGCCGACCGGCACCTGCACCATCGCCGGGTGCAGCGGATGCCCGAGGGTCACCCCGTGCAGCAGGTCGCGCAGCCGGCGCGGGCGCAGCGTCCCCAGGACTGCCTTCTGCAACCGGTCGCCCGCGCGGTCCAGTCGGGATTCCTGCTCAACTTTCGTCAGAAGTGCTCGCACGAGTATCGACTTCCCGGCGATCGCCGTCGCAAACCGGTCGGCGGCGACAAACCTGCCGCACCCCCCACAACTCCGATCTTGCGGTTTCTGCTCCGATAACTCGTCTCATATCCCGCATATCGGCAACCGGAAGTGCAAGATCGACGGGGATTGTGAGGGTGGGGCCGGGCAGGGATGCTTGCGGGATGGGTGTGGGTGTGGGTGTGCGGGTGGAGCGGGTCGGGGCGGTCACCACAGTGGTGCTGGACCGGCCGGAGGTGCGCAACGCCGTCGACGGCCCTACCGCCCGGGCGCTTGCCGACGCGTTTCGGGCCTTCGAGGCCGACCCGGACGCGGCGGTGGCGGTGCTCTGGGGTGCTGGTGGCACCTTCTGCTCCGGTGCCGACCTGACGGCGATCGGCACACCTCGCGGCAACCGGGTCGAGCCGGAGGGGGACGGCCCGATGGGTCCGACCCGGATGACCCTCAGCAAGCCGGTGGTCGCGGCGATCTCCGGATACGCGGTGGCCGGCGGGCTCGAGCTGGCGCTCTGGTGCGACCTGCGGGTCGCCGAGTCCGACGCCACGCTCGGGGTGTTCTGCCGCCGCTGGGGCGTGCCGCTCGTCGACGGAGGCACCGTCCGACTGCCCCGGTTGATCGGCGAGAGTCGGGCGATGGACCTGATCCTCACCGGCCGCCGGGTGCCGGCCGAGGAGGCGTACACGATGGGTTTGGTCAATCGGCTGGTGCCACCCGGCCAGGCGCGGGCGGCGGCCGAGGAGCTGGCGGCGTCGATCGCCAGGCATCCGCAGACCTGCCTGCGCAACGACCGGGCCTCGGTGCTGGCCGGCGCGGGACGGCCGGAGCCGGAGGCGCTGGCGACCGAGTTGGCGTACGGGATCGACTCGCTTGCGGCGGACGCGCTGGCCGGCGCGGCCCGGTTCGCGGCGGGCGACGGCCGACACGGCGCGACGCCGCCGGGAGGGTGGGACCTCCCGACGGCGTCGGCTACCGGGTGAATCAGTTGCGGTTGATGGTGAAGGTTGTCGTGGTGTTGCGGATGTCCTGGTAGTTGTTTGTCAACCGCAGGTTGTTGAAGGTGACCGAGCCGACCGCCGGGCCCTGACCGGGTTCCGGCATCTCGTTGGCCCAGATCGCGTAACCGGACTTCGCGTCGTACGCGTCACCGCTCTTGCGGACGCCGCTGATCGAGATGTTGGTGAACACCGTGTCGGTGATCGGGTTCTCCGGCTGCGACCCGGTGTACTTGGTCTGGAACATGATCCCGGTGTACGTCGGGTCGACGATGTCCACGTCGGACACCCGGATGCCGCGGAACTCCTTCGAGGCGGAGAAGACCCAGATCGCCGGGAACGTCTGGGAGCCCCAGAAGTGCCCGCCCGCTCTGATCAGCGAGATGTTCTGGAACTGGGTCGGCGGGCTGGCCCCGAACCCGATGAACGGGTAGCCGAAGTCCAGCGAGCTGATGGTGATCCCGGAGTACGTCAACATGTCCGCGATGTAGAGGTTGCGGAAGATGTTGTTGTAGCCGCCGTAGACCGCCAATCCGGCCGCCCGCCAGGTCAGCGTGGCCGAGAGGTTCTCGAACACGTTGCCGTTGTTGCCGACCGAGGCGCCCTGGTCGGTCGCCGAGAAGAGGGCGAACGCGTCGTCGCCGTTCGACCGCCCCTCGGTGTTGGTGACCAGGTTGTTGGTGCTGCCGTTGGTCAGGTTCACCCCGTCGGCGAAGGTGTTGCGGAAGCGACTGTTCTTGATGGTCAGCCCGCTGACGCTCACCCCCCAGTACGCGCAGACGGTGTGCTCGACCCAGACGCTGTCCAGGGTCATGTTGTCGACGTCCTTCAGCTCACCCCAGACCTTGCCCGGCCCGTCGATCCGGTTGGTGTAGTTGCCGAAGAAGGCCAGGTGCGAGAAGGACGACCCGCTGGCCGAGGACTCCACCCGGAAGCCCGCGTCGGTGTTCTGCTGACCGGTCGGCGTCTGGAAGCGGGTGTACCACATGCCCGCCCCGACCACGGTGATCGGCTTGCCGTACACCTGGAACTTCTGCGCGGTCTCGTAGGTGCCGGCCGGCAGGTAGACGCCGAGCAGGTTGCCGGTGGTGTCCATCCGGACCGCGTCCAGCGCGTTCTGGACGTCCTGGTGGCTGAAGCCGGACGGCACCCGGTAACGCGCCGAGTCCGGGTTGGCGCGCGGTGCGACAAGCTCCAGGTTGACGAAGTCGATCGCGTACGTGGTGGTGTTGGCCGGGTCCTTCTGCAGACGGATCTTGCTGCCGGCCGGGATCGTCGAGTTCAGCATCACGTTCGCCTCGTCGTACAGGTGGCGAGGCGGGCCGGCGCTCGGCGAGTCACTCGGGCTGGCCTCCGCACCGTAGAGCCAGATGTGCTTGGAGGTCAGGTTGATCGGCTTGTGCAGGGTGCCGTTGACGTAGATGTTGAGCGTCGAGTCGATGCCCCCGCCGCCCGCCGAGTCGGGGATGGAGAAGCGGGTGACGAGGGTGTTCGTCGCCGCCCGGGTGGTCCACTCAACGTACGCGCCGGTGCTGTTGAGGGTGACCGCCCGACGTCCGGACGCCTCACCGCCGAGGTTGCCGATCTCCCGGTTGGGGCCGACCTGACCGGCGCCGCCGCCGGTGGTGCCGTCCTCGGCCTCGTACATGTCGTAGCCCAGGTTGGCGCCGCGACCCACGAAGAGCGGCCGGTCGGTGGTGTTGTTCGTCTGCTTCACCGGCAGCTCGTTGCCGTCCACGGCGAGCACCACCCGGACGGTGTACTTGCCGTTCGCGGCGGTCCAGGTACCCAGGTTGATCGGGCCGACCGTCGCGCCAGCGTTGATCACGCCGGAGTAGGAGCCGGTCAGGGTACGGACTGCAGTACCGGACTCGTTGAGCACGGTCAGGGTGATGCCGTGCGCGCCGGACGCGGACGCCTGGTTGCCGGCGTTGCGGATCGACACCGAGAAGGTGACGGTGCTGCCCGGTGGCGGGTTGCCCGGCGACCAGTCGACAGCGGACGCGACCAGGTCGGAGCTGGCGACCGCGCCGACCACGAGCGGGCTGGGGTTGGTGTAGCTGTTGTTGGTGTCGTCCTGCTCGACGACGGTGTTCGACTCGTCGACCTTGGCGCTGAGCGGGTAGCTGCCCGAGTCCCGGGTGCCGATGCTGGCGCTGACGGTGGTCGACGCGCCGGCCGCGAGGCTGCCGACCGACGCGGTGCCGACCCGGGTGGAGCCCAGGTAGAAGTTGACGTTCGTCGCACCGGAGGTCGCCGAGCCGGCGTTGCGCACGGTTGCCGAGAGGGTGATGGTGCTGGTCTCGACCGGCGCGGACGGGCTGAACGACATGCCGGTCACGGTCAGGTCCGGGTTCGGCGCCGGGGTGCCGAAGACCTGGAACTCGGCCACCTGCCCGGCCGGGGCACCGGTGTTCGAGGCGATCGAGAGCCGCACGTCGGCCGCCGCACCGGAGACCGGGATGGTCACCGTGTTGCCGCTGCCCGGGTTGAACGTGTAGCTCGCCGCACCGACCAGGGTGGTGAAGCTCGACGAGCCCTGGTCCCGGCCGAGCACCGTGATGTTCTGGGTACGCGTGCCCCACGCCGAGTCCGGGTTGAGCTTCAGCACGACCTGGCTGAGGCTGGCGTTCGCGCCGAGCTGCACGGTGAGCGTGCTCGGGTTGCCGTTGCCCTCCCAGTAGGTGGCCACGTTGTTGTCGTTGGCGTTGGTGGCCACGAACGTGTGCACGAAGCCGGAGGCGGTGATCGGCTTACCGACCGCCAGGTTGCTCCCGGTGGGCGGGTTGCCGGTGCCGGTCCGGGTCACCGTGTTGCTGTTCGACGACTGGTTGCCGGCCGCGTCCTTGGCCCGCACGTAGTACGAGACGGTGGCGCTGTCCGCCTGGCTGTCGGTGTACGTCAGGGTCGAGCCGTTGACGCTGCCGCGCAGCGCGCCGTTGGCGTAGATGTCGTACCCGGTCACCCCGACGTTGTCGCTCGACGCCGACCAGGTGAGCCGGATCTGCCCGCTGGCCGGCTGGGTGTAGGCCAGGCTGCCCGGCGCGGTGGGGGCCTGGGTGTCGGTGCTGCCGGTGGCGCCGTACACCTCGACCTCGGAGAACTGCGCGGCCGGCCAGCCGGTGTTGCCGGTGACCTGGACGCGTACGTAGCGGGTGCTGGCCGCGGTGAAGCTGACCGTCGCGGTGTTGCCGCTGCTCGGGTTGAAGGTGTAGCCGGCGGACGCCTTCAGCGTGCTGAAGGACGAGCCGTTCGTCGAGCCCAGCACCGACAGTGTCTGGGTCCGGGTCTGCCAGTCCGACGACGGCGGCAACTTCAGCACCACCCGGTCCACGTTGACCGTGGCGCCGAGGTCGGCCTGGATCCACTGCGGGAAGGCGTTGTTGTTGCTCTCCCAGTAGGTCGACGCGTTGCCGTCGTTGGCGTTGCCCGCCACGTAGTTCTGGTTATAGCTGCTTGCGGTCATGGTGGCGGAGAGCCCGGCGAGCATGGCCACCCGCGCGGCGGCGGCGACCCGGTCGGCCGCCGGAGCCGCGCTCGCCGCGGGGGTGACGACCGGGGCGGTGGCGAGGAGCATCCCGGCGAGCGCGCCGGCGAGCATCCGACGGCGGCCCGTTTGGGCGGTGCGGGGGACGGTGGTGGGCGCGCCGATTGGCGGCGTGCCTCGTCTGGTGCCGTTACTGGACATGGGGTCGCTACACCTCTTTCGGGGGTGGGTGTGGGGTGCGTTGCCCGGCGACGGGTGCAGGGGTACGCCCGTCGTTCCGCGACAGGTGGGGGACGGTGCGGGTGGGGCGGGTCGGCCCTCCGGCGCGGCGTTGTGCCGGAGGGCCCGGACCGGGTGGCCCCCGCCCGGTCCGGGCGGGGGCACCCGACCTAGCTGGAGTAGACCTCGAACTCGCTGAGCTGGCCGGCCGGCCAGCCGCTGTTGCCGGTGACGGTCAGCCGCAGGTACCGCTGGGTGGTCGCCGTGAAGGTCACGGTGACCGTGTTGCCGCTGGCCGGGTTGAAGCTGTAGCCGGCGGACGCCTTCAGCGTGCTGAACGTCGAGCCGTTCGTGGAGCCGAGCACCGACAGCGTCTGGGTACGCGTCTGCCAGGCCGACGATGGTGGGAGCTTCAGCACGACCCGGGACACCGAACGGTCGGCCCCCAGGTCCACGGTCAACGACTGCGGGAACGCGTTGTTGGCGCTCTCCCAGTAGGTGTTCGCGTTGCCGTCCACCGCGTTGGGGGCGGCGTACACGTCGGAGTGGCTGGTCTCGGTGATCGACCGCCCGGCCGCCAGGTTGCCGCTTGGCGGCGGCGTGGTCGGGGGCGGGGTGGTCGTCGGGGGCGTGGTGGTGGGCGGTGGCGTGGTCTGCGTGCCGCCGTACACCTCGACCTCGGAGAGCTGTGCGGCCGGCCAGCCGGTGTTGCCGGTGACGGTGACCCGGAGGTAGCGGCGGTCACCGGAGGGCAGCCCGATCGACACGGTGTTGCCCGAGCCGGGGGCGAAGACCCGACCTGCGGACGACGCCAGCGTGCTGTACGACGAGCCGTCGGTGGAACCGAGCACCGACAGCGTCTGGGTGCGCTGCTCCCAACCGCTCGGCAGCTTGAGCACCACCCGGTCGACGGACCGGGACGCGCCCAGGTCGATGGTGACCGACTGGGGGAAGGCGTTGTTGGCGCTCTCCCAGTAGCTGGCCGCGTTGCCGTCCACCACGTTGGCTGCCGTGTAGCTCTGGTTGGTGCTGGTCGCGGTCGTCGACCGGCCCAGCGCCAGGTTCCCGCCGGTCGGGGGCGGCGTGGTGGGCGGTGGGGTGGTGGGCGGCGTCGTGGTCGGCGGCGGGGTCGTGGTGGGCGGCGGCGAGGTGGGTCCGCCACCCCACTGTGGGTTCGGCCACGGGCCGCAGTACGGGGTCGGGGTGTACCAGCCGGAGTTGCCGGAGCCCTGGGTGATCTGGAAGCCACCGCCCACGCAGTTGTGCATCGGGTTGCTCTGCGCGATGTTGGTGGCCCGCACGTTGGTGAAGGACACCTGGCTGGGCGCCTGCACCTGGAGCGCGTACGTGCCGGCGCCGTCGATCCGGACGTTGCTGAGGTTGATGCCGCTGGTCTGGCCCTCGATCCAGTGCAGCGCCGCGTAGGAGCTGTCCAGGATGTCGGTGTCGGTGATGTTGATGGTGGCCTGCTGGAACGACTCGTTGAGGGCGGAGAACCAGATCGCCCCGACGCCGAAGTTCCAGTTGTAGTCCGAGTTGCCGTTGCGGATCAACGTGTTCCGGGCGATCGTCCAGGTGCCCCGGACCGCGGTGTCGCCCTGCACACCCGGATAGCGGTTCGCGACGTGGATGCCGCCGCCGTTGGTGAGCGAGTCGGCGGTCACGTTGTCAGTGATCTTGATATCCCGACCGCCGTAGCTGACCAGGTGATTCGCCAGCAGGGTCACGCCGATGGTGTTGTTGGTGAACGAGTTGTTGACGTTCGGCACGCTCTGCGCCCACATCGCCAACGCGTCGTCGCCGGTGTTGCGGACGAACGTGTTCGTCACCGTCGAGTTGGTGACGCCGGTGTGGAAGTTCACCCCGTCCGCGGTCTGGTCCAGGATCCGGCTGTTGCGGATCGTGAAGTTGTCCATCGGGCCGTCCATCCACGCCCCGACCTTGGTGTTCTCCAGCCACAGGTTGTCGACCACCGAGTTGGTCATCGCCCCGCCCAGGGCGTTGACCTGGTCGTCGTCGACCCGCTCGCGGATGTCGCCGATGATTGCGAAGTCCCGCAGCGTGACGTTGCGGCTGGGCCCGTTGGCCTCGTGCGACCGGACCGGGCCGGTGTAGCCGCCACCGGGGACGTACTTGCCGTAGATGCCGACGGACCTGTTCCGCTCGGTGGGGTGCCGGCCGCCGAGCACCGAGTACCAGGGGCCCGCGCCGCGCAGCGTCACCCCGTCGACCACCACGTGGTCCCAGAGGGTGAAGGTGCCGGTCGGGATCCAGACCGCCCGGCCCTGGGCCTTACCCGCGTCGACCGCGGCCTGGAACTTCGCCGTCGAGTCGGTCGCGCCGCTCGGGTCCGCGCCGAAGTCGGTGACCACGTCGATGACACCGCTGGGCTTGGCGATCGGCGCGACGAGCTCGAAGTCGGCCAGGTCGATGGTGAAGGTGGGCGACTGGGCCGTCGAGGAGACCTGGAGGCGGATCTTCGTGCCGGCCGGCTGGGTGCTGCCGAACAAGGCCCGGGTCTCGTCGTAGAAGTGGTGCGGGTTGGTGTCGCCCGGGTTGTTGTTGAACGGGTATCCGCCGTAGTACCAGCCGTACTTCGACGTCACCGGGACCGACTTCAGCAGGTTGCCGTTGGCTCGCAGGTCGATCGTGGCGTCCCGGCCGGTGCCGGCCGAGTTGTCCGGCAGGCTGTAGCGGAAGGTGACCGCGTTGGCCGGGGCGGTGAGGGTGAACTCGACGTACTCACCGACGGCGTCGAGGGTGACCGCCTCCCGGCCGGACGCCTCGGACGGCAGCGTGCCGTAGCGCCGGTCCGGGCCGATCTTCGTGCCGTTGTGGGCGACCTTCTCCGCCTCGTGCTCGATGAAGGGCACGGTGGCACCCCGGTTGGGGATGTCGAACGGGGACAACCCCGCAGCCGAGGCCGGGGTCGCGGTGCCGGTGACCGCGAGGGCGGTCACCGATGTGGCGGCGAGCAGGGCGGCGGCGATGGCGGCCAACCCTGCCCGGGTCGGGTGTCGGTGGTGCGGGGTGCCGGTGGTGTGGTTGGCCATGAGCTGCGCTCTCCCTTTCGTCAGGCAGGCCAGGTCCCCCCGTGTCGGTGCGGTGTCGCGCGTCCCCCCTCGGTCCTCCCTTCGGTGTGGCATGGTGCCGGCGGCCGGGACGGGCCGCCGGCACCACGGCGAGCAGAGTCAGGTCAGGCCGGGCCGTCCGCCGGGCGCGGCCCGTCGGTGGATTCGGCGGTACGCAGCCAGACCGCTGTGTCGGACGGCAGCAGCCCGTCGTCGAGCGGCCCGCTGGCCAGCAGCAACTCCCCCTGAGCTGGCATCGGCACCGGCACGGCGGACAGGTTGACCAGGCAGGTGAAGCCACTGCCACGGCTGAACGCGAGCACCCCGTCCGGGGCGGGCAGCCAGGTCAGCTCACCGTCACCGAGCGCCGGGTCGGCCTTGCGGGTCTGGATCGCCGCCCGGTACAGCTCCAGCATCGAGGCCGAGTCGCCGGTCTGCGCGCTGGCCGTCCGCTCCTTCCAGTCGGCCGGCTGCGGCAGCCACGGGGCAGCGGCACCCTCGGGGCTGAACTCGAATGGCGGCTCGTCCCCGGCCCACGGCAGCGGTACGCGGCAGCCGTCCCGACCGGGGTCGATCCGACCGGACCGCTCCCACATCGGGTCCTGACGCATCGCGTACGGAATGTCCTCGACCTCGTAGAGACCCAGCTCCTCGCCCTGGTAGACGTAGGCGGCACCGGGCAGCGACAACGAGAGCAGCGCGGCGGCGCGGGCCCGGCGGGTGCCCAGCTCCAGGTCGGTGGGGGTGCCCTCGCGCTTCGCGGCGAAGCTGAACCGCGTGTCCGCGCGACCGTAGCGGGTGACGTGCCGGGTGACGTCGTGGTTCGAGAGCACCCAGGTGGCCGGTGCGTTGACCGGCGCGTGCGCGCTCAGCGTCCCGTCGATGCTCTCCCGCAGCGCCGCGGCGTCCCACGCGCAGCCGAGGAAGTCGAAGTTGAACGCGGCGTGCAGCTCGTCCGGGCGCAGGTAGTTGGCGAACCGCTGCCGGTCCGGCAGCCACACCTCACCGATCAGCGCCCGGTCGGCGTACTCGTCGGCGACCCGACGCCAGCCCCGGTAGACGTCGTGCACGCCGTCGAGGTCGTGGAACGGGTGTGGCTCGTCCTCGCGGACCTCGGGCAGCGTCCCGTCCTTGACCAGCAGCCCGGCCGAGTCGATCCGGATGCCGTCCACGCCCCGGTCGAACCAGAACCGCAGGACGTCCTCGAACTCCTCCCGCACGCGGGGGTGGTCCCAGTTGAAGTCCGGCTGCTGCGGGGCGAAGAGGTGCAGGTACCAGTCGCCGGGGGTGCCGTCCGGGTTGGTGGTGCGGGTCCAGGTCGGCCCGCCGAACTCGCCGACCCAGTCGGTGGGCCGCTCGTCGCCGTTGGGGCCCCGGCCGGGCCGGAACCAGAACAGCTCCCGTTCGGGCGCACCGGGCCCGGCGGCGAGCGCGGCCTGGAACCAGGGGTGCGCGTCGGAGCAGTGGTTGGGTACCACGTCGACGATGGTCCGGATGCCCAGCGCGTGTGCCTCGGCGATCAGGGCCTCCGCCTCGACCAGGCTGCCGAAGACCGGGTCGATGTCGCGGTAGTCGGAGACGTCGTAGCCGGCGTCCGCCATCGGGGACGGGTACCAGGGGCTGAACCAGATCGCGTCGACGCCGAGCGCGGACAGGTGGTTCAGCCGGGACCGGATGCCGGCGATGTCACCGATGCCGTCGCCGTTACCGTCGGCGAAGCTCCGGGGATACACCTGGTAGATCACGGCTCCACGCCACCACGGACTTCTGTCAGCTGTGGACACGAGCACCTGCTTTCTGCGTCAGTACGTCGGCGGGTTCGCCGGACCTGGTCATGTGTCGGGCGAACTGTCGTTGTTCGCCGCGCGGGAGGATGCGGTGGTGGCTATCCCTTGATGCTGCCCGTGGTCAGACCGGACATGATGTTCCGTTGGAAGATCAGGAAGATGATGACCGTCGGGATCGCGGCGATGACCGACGCGGCGATCACCACGTTCATCGGTGTGCCGCCGGCGAAGGTGTAGATGCCGACGCTGACCGTCCGGGTCTCGGGCGAGGGCATGACCAGCTTCGGCCAGAGGAAGTCCTTCCACACCGCCGTCACGGCGAAGATCGAGACGACGCCGAGGATGGGGCGCGACAGCGGCAGGATGATCGACCAGAGCGTACGCAGCGACGACGCCCCGTCCATCAGGGCCGCCGCCATCAGCTCCTCGGGGATCGAGTCGAAGAACCGTTTCAACAGGAAGATGTTGAACGCGTTGGCGACCATCGGCAGCCAGATGGCGAACGGTGAGTCCAGCAGGTTGATGTGCAGGATCGGCAGGTCGAGCACCGTCACGTACTGCGGCACGATGAGGACCATCGCCGGGATCATCAGCGTCGCCAGCATCAGGCCGAGGATCGCGTTGCCGAAGATCGGTCGGAGCTTGGACAACGAGTACGCGGCGGCGCTGTCGAAGACCAGTTGGAACAGCACCGCGCCGATCGCGTAGTAGAAGGTGTTGAACAGCAGCTTGGCGAGGGCCAGGTTGTTCCACGCGTCGATGTAGTTCTGCGGCTGCGGATCCTTCGGGAACAGCGAGGGTGGGGTCTGCGCGATCTCCTGGCCGGACTTGAGCGCGCCGGTGACCATCCAGTAGAGCGGGCCGAGGAAGACGAGCGTGAACCCCGCCACGACGATGACCAGCAGCGTCCAGTAGATGACCTTGCCGCGCCCCCGGCTGATCTGGGTCTGGGAGATGAGGGTCCGGGTTCCGGAATCCTGTGCCATTCCTCGCCGTCCTAGTCCTGTTTCGCAGTCAGCCGCACGTACACGGCGGAGAAGCCGGCAAGCACCACGAGCATGATCACGCCCAGCGCGGCGGCGCCGTTGAGGTCGTTCTGGAAGAACCCGTGCTGGTAGATGAGGTACGCCACCGAGGTCGCGGAGTCCTCCGCGCCCGCACCGTTGGCGAGGATCAGTGGCTCGATGAAGAGCTGCATGGTGGCGACGATCTGCAGCATCGCCAGGAGCGCGAGGATGAGCCGGGTCTGCGGGATCGTGACGTGCACGATCCGCCGCCAGATCCCGGCGCCGTCCAGTTCGGCCGCCTCGTACAGCTCGCCGGGGATGTTCTGCAACGACGCCAGGTAGATGAGCACCGCGCCGCCCATGTTCATCCAGGTAGACGCGACCACCATCGCCGGCATCGTCATCTCGGGTGACTGCATCCACTGCGAGGTGGGCAGGTGCAGCGCCTTCAGGATCGCGTTGAAGAGACCCGCCTCGCTGGGGTCGTACGCGTAGAACTTGAAGAGGAACAACGCGGAGGCCGGCGGCAGCATCACCGGCAGGTAGACCAGGATCCGCAGGTAGCCCTTGCCGTGCCGGAACTCGTTGAGCAGGATCGCCACGAAGAACGGCACCACGTAGCCGAGGGCGAGCGCGAGCACCGTGAAGTAGAACGTGTTCTGCCAGGCCGTCCAGAAGCTCGGGTCGGCGATGATGCGGGAGTAGTTGTCCCAGCCCACCCAGGTGGTCTCGCCGCGCCGGGTGCGTTGGAAGCTCATGACGATGCCGCGGATCATCGGGTACCAGGAGAAGACGACGAAGCAGAGCACCGCCCCGATCAGGAACGCGTGACCGGTCAGGTTGTCCCGTACCTTGCGGCCGAGGCTGGTGCGCTGCGGCCTCGTCGAGTACGGCGACGGCGGGCGGCCCGGTTTCCTGCGGGTCTCCGGGACGGTGGTGATCGCCAAGGCAACTCCTGGGTGAGTCGGTGACGTCGACGATGCGGGGCGAGGAGTGTGGGGGCCGGGTCGGCGTACCGGCCCCCACACGATCGGTCAGCTCTCGGCAGCGAGGAGCTGGTTGACCTTCTCCTCGGCGGTCTTGAGCAGTGCGTCGATGTTCGAGTTCGGGTTGGTCAGCACCCCGGACATCGCGGCGTCGAGCACCGCGTAGACGGCCTGGGCGTTGCGCGGCTCACCCTTGATCGGGACCGGGGTCGCCTCGAAGAGCGCGAAGTTCGCCGTGTCGACGTTCGCGTTGGCCTTCCGCAGCTCCAGCTCCTGCTTCTGCGCGTCGCTGCCGTTGGCGAAGAGCAGCGGCTGGGGCAGACCCACCGGGTAGTTCTGCGGCTTGGCCCGGACGTAGTCGAACTGGCCCTTGCCCGGGGTGAGCTTCTGGTACGCGATCCACTTCAGACCGGCCTTGACCTGCTCGGGAGTGAGGTCCTTCTTGAAGAAGTAGCCCTCGCCACCACCGAGCGTCCCCTTCGCCGCGCTGTCCTGGCCGGGCAGCGGAGCCATCGCCCAGTCCTGGAACTTGCCCTGGAACTGGCTGACGATGGCCTGGGTGGCGTCCGGCGCGCCGATGAACATGCCGACCTTGCCCGCGCCGGCGTTCGTCAGCAGGTCGCCCCACTGCAGCAGCTGACGGGCGCCCATGCTGTTGTCGCCGTACCGCATGTCCTTGAGGTTCTGCAGGACCTGCTTGCCCATGGGGTTGTTGAAGTCGGCCTTCTTGCCGTCCTCGGTCAGCACCCGGCCGCCCTGCGAGTAGAGCAGGGAGGTGAAGTGCCAGCCGCCGGTGTTGCCGGCGCTGTACTCCGAGTAGCCGGCGATGCCGTTGCCGAGCGCGGAGATCTTCTTGGCGGCGGCCCGGACCTCGGCCCAGGTCTTCGGCGGGTTGTTCACGTCCAGCCCGGCCTGCTGGAACAGGACCTTGTTGTAGACCAGGCCCATCGAGTAGTTCTTCACCGGGACGGCGTAGAGCTTGCCGCCGTCGGTGAAGACCTCCTTGAGCGCCGGGTCGACGCTGTCCCAGGTCGCGATCGCGTCCTTGTTGACGTGCGAGCTGATGTCCATCGCCTGGCCGGAGTCGAGCACCTGCTGGAGATCGGTCATGTAGCCGTAGAAGACGTCGGTGACCGTGCCGCCGGCGAGGCGGGCGGTGAAGTCCGGCGGGTTGTTGCACTGCTCGCCGACGCTGACGCTCTTGATGGTGATGTCCGGGTTCTGCTTCTGGAACTCGGCGACGTCGTCGTTCCAGTTCTTCAGCAGCTCCTTCTGCGCGCCGACCGGCTGACAGTCGACCGTGATGGTGACCTTGCCGCTGGCGTTCGAGCCCTTGTCGTCGCTCTTCGTGGAGCACGCCGTGAGGCTGAGCCCCAGGCCGGCCACGAGCGCGACCGCCGCAGCCTTTCGGTATTGCGGTACGGACATCTGTCCATCCCTTCGGGAACGGGTGACTCCAATGACCTTCGCTGATCTGCGGTGATACGACCTGACGCCCAGTAGCTGCGTCGGAGCCAGGTGTGAGTGGAGTCACTGTAGCGAGGCCGACTCATTTCAGCAAGGTATCGACCCTGTTCCGAAAGGACACGACGTGGTTACGACAGATGTTGGCAAGTCAGTGAAAGCAGACCGATTTGTTGGCTATTGATTGCTTATGGACGGTCATTCGGCTTGATCGATTCCGGCCGTGGCGAGCAACGACGAAAACGGCCGCCGACCGCGCGAGGCGGTCGACGGCCGAAGCGTCGTTCGGTGTGGTCCCTAACGGCCGGGTGCGGGCGCGGTGGAACCCCGCACCACCAACTCCGGCTCGAACAGCAGCTCGTCCTGCAGGACGCCGGCACCCTCGATCTGGGTGACCAGCAGATCGACGGCGGCCTGCCCCATCGTCTCGATGGGCTGCCGCACCGTGGTCAACGGCGGGTCGGTGCACGTCATGAAGGCGGAGTCGTCGAAACCCACCACCGACACGTCGGCCGGCACCGAACGCCCCAACCGCCGAGCCGCGCGGATCGTGCCAAGCGCCAGCACGTCGCTGGCGCAGATGATGCCGGTCACGCCCCGCTCGAGAAGCTTCGTCGCGGCGACCCGCGCCCCCTCCATCGAGAAGCTGGAGCGCTCCACGCACTCGGCGTCGCCCTCGTCCCAGCCCGCCGCCTGGACCATCGCGTCGAACTTACGCCGGGACGGCACATGCCCCTCCGGGCCGAGCACCAGCCCGATCCGTTCGTGCCCGAGCGACCGCAGGTGCCCGTACGCCTGCTCCACCGCCACCGCGTCGTCGGTGGAGACCCGGGGGAAACCCAGCTCGTCCACACCCGCGTTGACAAGCACGACCGGAAGCCCTCGGTCGGTCAGCCGACGGTAGTGGTCGTGTCGAGCGTCGGCGAGCGCGTACGAGCCACCGGCGAAGATCACCCCGGAGACCTGATGGTCGAGGAGCATCTCCACGTAGTCCATTTCGGAGACCCCGCCGATGGTCCGGGCACAGAGCGCCGGGGTGTAACCGCGCTGGGCGAGAGTGCCGGTGACGACCTCGGCCAACGCCGGGAAGATCGGGTTCTGCAACTCGGGCAGCACCAGCCCGACCAGCCGGGCGCGTTCGCCGCGCAGCTTGGTCGGCCGCTCGTAACCGAGCACGTCAAGCGCGGTCAGCACGGCGGTCCGGGTCGCCTCGGAGACTCCGTCGCGGCCGTTGAGCACCCGGCTGACGGTGGCCTCGCTGACGCCGGCTTTCTTGGCAACTTCAGTCAACCGCTTGGTCACGGTCGCAATCGTACGTCACCTGGATGAAAGAAATGAACAGCGAATTGCCCGGCGCTTGCTGGCTGGCCGCCGTATCTGATCGACTCGGTTTTCAGGATGTCGCGGTGTCACGACGCCTCGGATGCCGCGACTTTCTGAAACACGAGTGGATCATGCGCGAGCCGCACGCGCCGCGCGAGCCGCGCGCCGCTGTCGGCGTCAGGACAGGTCGCGTAGGGCGGTTTCGATGGCCCGGTGGAAGGTCGGGTACGCGTAGATCATGTGCCGGAGCTGACTCAACGGCACCGCCGCGTGCACCGCCACCACAAGTGCGGACAGCACCTCGCCGCCGGCCGGGCCGACCGAGGTCGCACCGATGAGCACGCCCTGGTCGGCGTCGGCCACGACCTTGATGAAACCGTCGTCCCCGACCCGGTGGATCCAACCCCGGGTCGAGCTGCCGAGTTGGGTGAAGCCCACCTGGACGTTGATGCCGCGCTCACGGGCCTGCTGCTCGGTGAGCCCGACCGCACCGATCTCGGGATCGGTGAAGGTCACCCGGGGCAGCGCGCGGTAGTCGGCGCGCGGGACGGTGCCGGCCGACCCACTCGAGCCGCTGGCGGCCAGCGAGCTGGACGCGCCCATCGCTCCGCCGACCACGCTCGATGTGCCGCTGGCGTCCGCGCCCGCCTTCGCCTGCCGGGCGCGGGCCAGGATGTCGGCGATCACGATGCCCGCCTGGTACATGGCGATGTGGGTGAAGGCGCCCTCGCCGGTCAGGTCGCCGACCGCCCAGACATGGTCGGTGACGTGCAGCCGGTCGTCGACCGGGAGGTAACGCTGGCTGGCGTCCAGGCCGATCGTGTCCAGACCCAGTTCGGCCAGGTGGGCCTTGCGGCCGGTCACCACCAGCAGTCGTTCGGCGGTGAACTCCGTGCCGCCGCTGCCGCGAAGGGTGAACCTGGCCCCGTCGTGTTCGACCCGTTCGGCGCGTACCCCGGTGTGGATTTCCACGCCGTCGGCGCGCAGCGCCGCGGCGGCGACCTCGGACGCCTCGGGCTCCTCGACGGCCAGCACCCGGTCGAGCGCCTCGACCACCGTGACCCGGACGCCGAAGCGGGCGAAGACCTGCGCCAGCTCCAGACCGATCGCGCCGCCACCGAGCACGAGCATCGACTCCGGCAACTCCTCGGCCTCGATCGCCTGGTGGTTGGTCCAGTACGGCGTGTCGGCCAGGCCGTCGATCGGCGGCACCGACGGACGGGTGCCGGTGCCCAGCACCACCCCGTGCCGGGCCTCGAACACCTGGTCCCCGACCCGGACCCGGCGCGGACCGTCGAGCCGGCCGCTGCCCCGCACGAGCCGGCCGCCCTTGCCGATGAACCGTTCGGCAGCGACCGTGTCGTCCCAGGTGTCGGTGGCCTCCTCGCGGATCCGCTTGGCCACGGGCGCCCAGTCCGGCTGGACCTGCGCCGTTCCGGCGAGCCCGTCGACCCGGCGGGCCTCGGCGAGCGCGTTCGCCGCTCTGATCATCATCTTGCTCGGGATGCAGCCCCAGTAGGGGCACTCCCCGCCGACCAGATCCCGTTCGACGCCGACGACGCTCAGGCCGGCCTCGGCGAGCCGTTCGGCCACCTCCTCGCCGCCGACACCGAGCCCGACCACGACCACGTCCACAAGCTCTGCCTCCGCCACACGGATCAGCATCCCCCAGCGACAGCACCCGGACCACCGGGGTCGGTGGAAAAGTCGGCACGCTCACCAGCCCGGACGCTTACCGTGGCCGGATGCACGCTCGCTTCACCCCGGTCCGGGACTGCTTCCACGACCTGCTCGCCTCCGGTCGGGAGACCGGCGCCGGCCTGACCATCTGGTACGACGGACAGCCGGTCGTGGATCTGGTCGGCGGCACGCGCAGCGGCGGCCACCCCCGCTCTGGCGGGGCGCCGAGATGCCCGCCGTCAACCTGCACGCCACCGGGTCAGGCCTGGCCCGGCTCTACGCGGGTCTGCTGGCGGGTGGCGTGCTGGACGGCGTCCGGCTTGTCGACCAGGGCCTGATCGCGGAGGCGACGGGGGTCCAGTACGACGGGCCGGACCTGGTGCTCGACCGCCAGGTCCAGTGGACGCTCGGCATGCAGCGGGAGCCGGACGGCAGTTGGGGCATGGGCGGCATCGGTGGCAGCAGCGCCTGGGCCGACCCCGAGCGCGGCTACGTCTTCGCGTACGCCACCGCGCACCTGGCCGAGCACGACCGGGTGGACGAGCTTGTCGAGGCGTTGCACTCCGTGCTCTGAGGCGACCGGAAGATCAGCGCAGCCAGACCGGGTCGGTGCCGGGCACCGACAGCGGCGGCGGGTAGTCGAGCGTGCTCCGGAGCTGGTCGGGCAGTCGCCACGGTTGGTGCACCGCCTTGCCCTGCACCCCGGCCAGCTCGGGCACCCACCGACGCACGTAGTCGCCGTCCGGGTCGTACCGCTCGGCCTGCCGGACCGGGTTGAACCCCCGGTAGGGCTTCGTGTCGTTGCCCGTGCCGGCGACCCACTGCCAGTTGCCGGAGTTGTTCGCCACGTCCCCGTCGAGCAGCCAGCGGAAGAACACCGTCACCCCGGACCGCCAGTCCTGCCCGAGGTGCTTGGTCAGGTAGCCGGCGGTGATCAGGCGGGCCCGGTTGTGCATCCAGCCCTGCGTCCGCATCTGCCGCATCCCGGCGTCCACGATCGGCATCCCGGTGCGGCCCTCGGCCCAGGCCGTCGACGCGTCGTCGTCGTAGCGCCACTGCTCGGTGGCACCCCGCCGGTACGCCGCTGTCGAGATCTCCGGGAAGGCGGCAGTGACCTGGTAGTAGAAGTCCCGCCAGCAGAGCTGCCGGACGAACGGGCCGGACCGGTCGCCGGCGCGGTTCGCCACCGCCAGCGGCGACACGCAGCCGAAGCGCAGGTACGGGCTGAGCCGGGAGGTGTCGTCGCCGGCCATGTCGTCGTGCTGATCGCCGTACCGGGTCAGGTCGGGCAGCCAGTCGGTGAGCCGCTGCCGGGCGACCCGTTCACCGCCGATCGCCGCGTCCGGCGAGTCGCCGGCTGGCAACGCCGGCAGCCGGCCCACGCGTACGCCGTCGGGCAGCGTGATCCGGCGCGGCGGGGCCAACTCCTCGCGCCACTGCTTGGCGGCCCAGGCCCGGTGGTAGGGGCTGAACACCCGGTAGTGGTCACCGCCGCCACCGGGGCGCAACGCGCCCGGCTCGACCACGGTCAGCCCGGGGAACAGGCGCAGGTGCAGTCGATGGCGCTCACACTCGGCGCGTAGTCGCCGCTCCCGGCGACTGGCGTAACGGCTCACGTCGGCGCTGAGTGCGATCGCCGTGGCACCGACCTCTTCGGCGAGCCGGATCGTCTCGGCCACCGGGTCGCCGTGCCGCACCACCAGGTCGCCACCGAGGTCGCGCAACTGGGCGCGCAGGTCGGCGAGGGCCTGGTGCAGGAACCGGGTGCGGTTGGCCGACAGCCTGGCCAGGGCCGGGTCGAGCACGTACAGCGGCACCACCCGGTCGAAGGCCGCGCAGGTGGTGGCGAGCGCCGGGTGGTCGTGCACCCGCAGGTCGCGGGTGAGGAGCACGACCGCCGTACTCGCGGTCACCGGCCCTCCAGGGGGATCGTCGGCCCGGGGATGACGACCGGCGTACCTGTCGAGCTGAGCAGAGCCCGCGCGGCCACCGCCATCCGTCGCCGCTGCGGCACCAGGGCCCGCCGGGTGAAGACGTCGTAGCCCTGCGCGGCCACCTCGTCGAGGATGCCGCCGTAGAGCGCGTACGCGGTGCGCATGCAGGCCTGCGAGGCGGGCGCCAGCATGGTGATGCCCGGCGCGGCGGCGGCGTAGTGCGCCTGGGCGCGGGTCACCTCGTACTCGATCAGCTCGCGGATCCGAGGCGTGACACGGCCCTGGGCGCGAGCCTCGGCCAGTTCCTCGCGGGTGACCCCGAACTTCGCCATGTCCTCGTCCGGCAGGTAGGTGCGGCCCCGGTCGAGGTCCTCGGCGACGTCCCGGATGAAGTTGGTGAGCTGGAAGGCGAAGCCGAGCTGCCGGGCCGGCTCCCGGGCCGCCACCGGGTCGGAGCTGCCCAGGATCGGCAGCATCATGGTGCCGATGACCGCCGCCGAGCCCTCCATGTAGTCGAGCAGGTGATCGTAGGTCGGGTACGCGGTGACGGTCAGGTCCATCGCCATGCTCTTCAGAAACGACGCGAAGTCGTCCCGGTCGAGATCGAAGACGGCGATCGTGTGCAGCACCGCCGGCAACAGCGGGTCGTCGACCGACGCACCGCGCAGACCGGCCATGAACTGGCTGGCCCAGTGGTCCAGACGAGCCGCGCGCTCGGCCGGCGGCAGGTCCTCGGTGCGGTCGACTATCTCGTCCGCGTACCGGGTGAAGCCGTAGAGGGCGTGCACATGTCGTCGTTTCCAAGCGGGCAACAGGCGGGTGGCGAGATAGTAGGTGCGGCCGTGGCGTTTGTGCAGCTCACGACACCGGCCATAGGCAGCGGTGAGATCAGTTTCCACCGGCCCTCCTCAATTATCGACGCACCAATCGACGCAACTCGTAGCCTAGGGTACGCTCAGCCGCATGGCCAACGACGCAGTAGCGGGCAACGTGACCCGCGTGGCGCCGGCAGGGCCGGGGGACGGGGACGATCCGGTCCGCGCCGTTCTGGCCGCGTACACCCACGACCTCGTGACTGCGGTCGACGAGACCCTGGACACCTTCCTCACCGCCGAGGTCGACACCCTCAACGACATCGACGCATCGATGGGCCACTTCGCCGCCACCGCGCGGGAGGCCGTCCTGGCCGGCGGCAAACGAATCCGGTCCACGTTCGCCTACTGGGGTTGGCGCGGGGCGGTCGGTGGCACCGCGGCGCTGCCGCCCGTGCTGCCGGCGCTGGCCGCGCTGGAGCTGCTGCACACCTTCGCGCTGGTGCACGACGACGTGATGGACGCGTCCACCACCCGCCGTGGCCGACCCACCGCACACGTCGCGCTCGCCGAGCAGCACATCGCCGCCGGCCACCGAGGTGACCCCGATCGGTTCGGTGAGGCCGTCGCCGTGCTCATCGGCGACCTCTGCATGGTCTGGGCCGACCAGTTGCTGGCTCACGCCTCGGTGCCGTCGACCCGACTCTTCGAGGTGCGCCGCTGCTACGACCAGATGCGGGTGGAGACGGTCGCCGGGCAGTATCTCGACGTCCTCGGCGAGAACGACCCGGCCAGTTGGTCCGTCGATCGGGCGCTGCGGGTTGCCCGCTACAAGACCGCCAGCTACACCGTCCAGCGACCACTGCTCTTCGGGACCTGCCTGGCCGGGGTGCCCGCCGACGATCCGCTGGCCTCCGCGTACACCCGTTATGGCCTGGCCGTCGGCGAGGCGTTCCAGCTCCGCGACGACCTGCTCGGCGTCTACGGCGACCCGGCAGCCACCGGCAAGCCGGCCGGCGACGACCTGCGCACCGGCAAGCCGACCACGCTGCTCATGCTGGCCCGTGAGCTGGCCACACCGGCCCAGCTCACCGCATTGGAGCGGGCCGCCGACGGGCCTGTCGACATGCTCGCCGGGCTTGTCGCCGAGACTGGTGCGGTGACCCGGCTCGAGCAGATGATCGCCGAACGGGTGAGCGACGCGCTGGCCGCGCTCGACGCCGCGCCCGTGGACCAGACGGCGCGGACCGCGCTGACCGGGCTGGCCACCGCCGCCACCAACCGGCGGGCCTGATGAGCGACTCGAGCGAGGAGGTGGTCACGTGCGAACGGTGACAGGACGCACCGACCGGGTGGTGGTCGTCGGGGCCGGGCTGGGCGGGCTTGCCTGCGCACTGCACCTGGCCGGCAGCGGTCGGCAGGTGACCGTGCTGGAGCGTGAGCCGATGCCCGGCGGGCGGGCCGGGCGGCTCGGCGTCGACGGCTACGAGTTCGACACCGGCCCGACGGTGCTCACCATGCCCGACCTGATCGCCGAGGCGCTCGGCGCGGTCGGCGAGGAGTTGCACGACTGGCTGGACCTCACCCCGCTCGACCCCGCCTACCGGGCGTACTACCCGGACGGCTCGACCCTCGACGTGCTCACCGACACGACCCGGATGGCGGCCGAGATCTCCCGGGTCTGCGGGCCCCGGGAGGCCGACGGCTACCTGCGTTTCGTCGAGTACGCGCGGGAGCTGTGGCGGTTGGAGCGCACCGACTTCATCGAACGCAACCTGGACGCGCCTACCGACCTGATCACCGGCAACCTGCTCAAGCTGCTCGGCGGTGGAGCCTTCCGCCGACTCCAGACGAAGATCAACCAGTTCTTCCGCGACCCGCGTACCCAGCGGATCTTCTCCTTCCAGGCGATGTACGCCGGCCTCGCGCCGCACGACGCGCTGGCCATCTACGCGGTCATCGCGTACCTCGACTCGGTGGCCGGGGTCTACTTCCCGCGCGGTGGTATCCACGCGGTCTCCAGGGCGATGGCCGGCGCGGCCGAGAAGCACGGCGTGCAGATCCGCTACGACACCACGGTGACCCGGGTGGAGACCGCGAACGGCCGCGCCACCGGCGTCCTCACCGCCGACGGCGACCTGGTGCCCGCGGACGTGGTGGTGCTCAACCCCGACCTGCCGGTCGCCTACCGGGACCTGCTACCCGCCGCGCCCAAGCGTCAGCTCACCTACTCGCCGTCCTGCGTCGTTCTGCACGTCGGTTCCCGACAGGGCTATGCGAAGATCGCCCATCACAACATTCACTTCGGGCGCAAGTGGAAGGGCACCTTCGATGAGGTCATTCGGCGAGGTGAGCTGATGACCGACCCGTCGCTCCTGGTGACCAACCCGAGCCGGACCGACCCCGCGGTGGCCCCGCCGGACCGGCACACCTACTACGTGCTCGCCCCGGTGCCCAACCTGCACCGGGCGCCGTTCGAGTGGCGCGGCGACCTGACCCAGCGCTACACCGACCAACTGATCGGCACGCTGGAGGAGCGCGGCTACGTCGGCTTCGGCGCCGGGGTCGAGGTGGTGCGGGCGGTCACCCCCGCCGAGTGGGAGGAGCAGGGGATGGCCGCGGGCACCCCGTTCGCCGCCGCGCACACCCTCTTCCAGACCGGCCCGTTCCGCCCGTCCAACCTGCACCGCGACCTGTCGAACGTCGTGTTCGTCGGCTCCGGAACCCAACCCGGCGTCGGCGTGCCGATGGTGCTCATCTCCGGCAAGCTCGCCGCCGGCCGAATCACTGGGGAGGGCCGATGAGCAGCCGCGAGGAGCACCTCGTCGAACTCGTCGACGAAAACGGCACGGCCCACGGTAAGACGACCGTCACGGCCTCCCACCAACCGCCGGGGCAGTTGCACCGGGCCTTCTCGGTGATGCTCGTGGACCCGGACGGCCAGGTGCTGCTCCAGCGCCGAGCCGCCGTCAAGACCCGGTTCCCGCTGCGGTGGGCAAACTCCTGCTGCGGCCACCCACAGCCCGGGGAGTCGCTCGTCGAGGCGGCCAACCGACGGTTGAGCGAGGAGTTGGGCGCGGGCCCGATCGAGTTGACCGAGGTCGGCATCTACCTCTACTACGCCGAGGACCCGGCGACCGGTCGGGTCGAGTTCGAGTACGACCACGTGCTGCGCGGCGAATTCCTGCCCAGCGCTCCGCTGCTGCCGGACCCGGACGAGGTGGCCGAGCTGCGGTGGGCCGACCCCACCGCACTGGAGGCCGAGTTGAAGCGCGACCCCCGGTCGTACGCGCCCTGGCTGGGTGGGGTGGTGCACCGGCTGCTCCACCCCTCGGAGCCCCGGTCGGGCGCACCCGGTTCCGCCCTGGCCCCGCCCGGACTGTCGGCGGATGACACGGCGGAGCGGTCGGGTGGTCGATGAGGCGCTGAGCGCGGGTGCCGTCGCACGTCGGCTGGGTGTCGCGGTGACGACCCTGCGCACCTGGCACCAGCGCTACGGGCTCGGGCCCAGCGAGCACATCCCCGGCCACCACCGCCGGTACACACCCTCCGATCTGGCCCGCCTCGAGATCATGCGACGACTCACCGCCGAAGGGGTGAGCCCCGCCGAGGCGGCCCGCTGGGCCCGCCAGGCACCGGACCCGATGCCCAACGGCAACGGCGCCAGCGGCCCCACCCGGGGCCACCCGACCGGTCGTGACGGCGGCGGCACCATCCCGGTCGGCCGTGCCGGCCCGGCGGCCCGCGGACTGGCCCGAGCCGCCATGCGGCTGGACGCGGCGGCGATCAGCGAGACGATCGCGCACGCCCTGGCCGCCGGCGGTGTCGTCGCCACCTGGGAGAACCTGCTGCGCCCGGTGCTCGCCGGCATCGGTGAACGACACGCCGCCACCGCCGGCCTGATCGAGGTGGAACACCTGGTGTCCCGCTGCGTCTCGGAGGCGCTCGCGGCAGCCAGTCGGGCCAAGATCCCCACCGGGCCGGCCCGGATCCTGCTCTCCTGCGCCGACGAGGAACAGCACACCCTGCCCCTGGAGGCGTTGGCCGCAGCCCTCGTGGAGGCCGGTGTCAGCTACCGGATGCTCGGCGCGCGGGTGCCGGTGGCCGCTCTCGTCGAGGCGGTCAACCGGACCGGACCGGCCGCCGTGGTGCTCTGGTCACACACCCGGGCCACCGCCGACCCGGCCCAGCTGGGCGCGCTGCTCGCCGCGCCCCGACGCCCGTTGCTGGTGCTCGCCGCCGGCCCCGGCTGGCGCGCCGACACGCTGCCCGCCGGGGTGGTGCGGCCGGTCGACCTGGCCGAGGCGGTCTCGCTCTCCGCCGCCGTCCGCGATTCCCTCGACCAGTCGGGGCGTGACTGACCGCACTGTCGCCGGCTGGCGGCGTGAACTACCGTCGTGCGGGTCCGCCTACCCCGACCCTCCGGGAGCGAGCAGATGCAAGCCCGCGCCGCCCTGGCGTCCGTCCTCGCCGTGGCGCTGGTCTTGTCCGGCTGTGCCCAGCCGGACCGCACCATCGCCGCCGCCGGCCCGCCGAAGCCTGTGGAATCCACCACACCGCCCACCCCCACGCCGCGCCCCAGCGTCACCAAGCCGGCCAAACCGCCGCTGCGGCCGCTGCCGGCCAAGCTCCCCGCCGGTCTGGGCCGCAACACCGGGGTACGCCCGGTGGCCCTCACATTCGACGACGGGCCCAGCCCGGCCTGGACGCCCAAGGTGCTGGACCAGCTGAAGGCCGCCAAGGTGACCGCTACCTTCTGCGTCGTCGGTCGTGAGGCGCAGCGCCACCCGGAGTTGATCCGGCGGATCGTCCGGGAGGGACACCAGCTCTGCAACCACAGCTGGCGACACGACCTCGATCTCGCCCGGCGACCTGTCGCCGATATCCGGGCCGACCTTGCCCGCACCAACAGGGCCATCCAGGAGGCCGCTCCCGGCACGAAGGTGTCGTTCTACCGGCAGCCAGGCGGTCGGTGGACGTCGGAGGTGCTCGGCGTGGCCAAGGACCTCGGGATGCGTCCGCTGCACTGGTCGGTCGACCCACAGGACTGGGACAAGCCGACCGCAGCCACGATCGGCAAGCGAATCCACGCCGCCAGCCGCCCCGGCGCGATCGTCCTCCTGCACGACGGAGGCGGAAATCGGGCCGCGACCCTCGCCGCGTGCCCGAAGGTGATCGCCGACCTGAAGAAGCGCTTCGGCATCACCCGACTCCACTAGCACCGCTCTGACCTGCAGTTATGGCCCATCCCAAGCCCTTGCCGATACCGATTTTGTCGACCGACGGAGCATCACGTATGCTTTCGAAGCCTCCGGCGGGGCCGGATGGGAGCAAGTCCGCTTGAAGTTGCGAATGTGCAATGATGGCGGGGCCGCCCTCATCGTCTAGCGGCCCAGGACGCCGCCCTTTCAAGGCGGTAGCACGGGTTCGAATCCCGTTGGGGGCACGACCGGCGCAAGCCGGAGCAACACAAGCTAGGTCCTGTGGAGCAGTTGGAGTGCTCGCCGCCCTGTCAAGGCGGAGGTCGCGGGTTCAAGTCCCGTCAGGACCGCAGCGCTGACGCCGCGCCCCGCGCGGCGTTCTGCGTATCGGAGCAGGTCGCCTTGCCGCCGGTTCGTCCGGTTGCCGGGTAACATGAGCCGAGCGACACGGCCAGGTAGCTCAGTTGGTACGAGCGTCCGACTGAAAATCGGAAGGTCGGCGGTTCGACCCCGCCCCTGGCCACATAGCCTTTCGCCGGGCTACAGAGGTCCCCGCCAGCGGAAACGCAGGTGGGGATCTTGCTGTTTCCGACGCGTCCCGCCGGCACGTCCCGCCGGCACCTCCAAGATCGTGCTCGATCCAGGAAACAGTGGTCTCGAAGCGCGGACGAGGCCACTACATCAAGGATCGAGCACGATCATGCGATTGAGCGTGGCCTGGCGACGCTTCGGACCACGCCTGCGAGCGGCGCTTTACGCACTATCACCGAAACTGCTGCCTCCTGACTGGCTGAGGCGGCAGTTTCCCTGAAGATGCTCGGGTCTTGGCGCCCTCTGCGCGGCCATCGGGTGGGAACACCCCTGCTGCACAGGGGACACCGCCTTGTCAGTGGTCGCGACGGCCCTGTTGGCGATGCTGCGCCACGCTGCCCTGGATCGCCTCCCACACGCTGCGACCGGCCTGCCGCAGCGTCTCCCCCGCCTGCTCGGCGAGCTGCGCCGCACCCTGGGCCGCGCTCTGAGCTGCGGCCTGCGCCGGCCCCGGCAGACCGCTGTCGCCACCACCGGGCGGGCTCGCACCGGGCGCACCCGACCGACCAGGCTGGTTGCGGTTCCCACCGCCCGCCGACCCCGCTGATCCCTGAGGGTGTCGCACGTTCGTGGCCGCACCTGCCGAATGCTCTCCGTCACCCGTGCCTCCGGGCCGCTCTTCCTCGGGTTGCCGCAACCCCTCGGGACGCTGTGACCCCTCGGGGCGCCGGCCTTCAGGTCGGCTGCCACCCGGCGCACCGGCCCCAGGCTCACGCCCCTCAGCACGCCGCCCCTCAAGGCGCTGACCCACAGGCTCACGCCCCTCCGAACGCAGCCCCGCAGGCTCACGGCCCTCCGGACGAGGACGCAGGCCCGCAGGCCCACGGCCCTCCGGCCCGCCGTTTGAGCGCCGGCTCGCTTTGAGCTCCGCTGCGTTGGCGGTCAACTGCTGGGTGCTGCGGTCGGCATCGTCGACGGCCGTACGCGCAAGTGCTTCGATGATGTGTGGGTTGTTGTCCAGGGTGTCGAGCGCGCGTCCCAGGATCCTGGTCAACTGCTCCAACCGCACCCGCAGCTCCGCCTCGGCGTTCACGCCGTTGACTGTCAACTCGCCGCCGTTGAGGTGCACCCGTACGCCGGCGTCGACCTGGAGCAGGTTGGCGACCCGGGCGCGCAGCGACAGGTCGGCCTCCAGACCGTCGACCGCCAGCCGGATGGAGTCGACGGAGACCTTCGGAATGTCGAGCAGGACGTCCGGAGCTGCGTCGCCGACGTGCTGGTCCGGCTCTCGTTGCTGCGCGTTCTCGCTCATGATCTCCCGCCGCCTGCAAAGAGTCCCCGGTCGTTCGGCGCGGTTACCCGCTTTCCGGCGGGGCATCCCGTCCGTGACGGCTCGACGACCCTCTGTCTGGAACCGGGCACCGTGCGAAGCTGCACACCCGGGCATCAGCCGGTATGGTCCGGGCCTATGGGACAGGAATTGACTGATCCGGCCGACATCCGGCAGGACGTCGACCGGTTCTCCCTCCGGTGCAGCCTCCTCGTCCCGGGCTCCGCCGAGCACGCGTTCGCGGTCTTCACCGACGAGCTGACCGACTGGTGGGTCACCGAGTACACCTGGTCCGGTCCGGACGCGTTGGCCGAGCTGGGCATGGAGCCTCGGGCCGGCGGCATGCTCTACGAGTTGGGCCCGTACGGTTTCCGCGCCGACTGGGGTCGGGTGCTCACCTGGGATCCACCTCGCCGGCTGGTCTTCGTCTGGCAGATCGGCCCCGACCGGGCGCCGGTGCCGGACCCGGCCCGCGCGAGCGAGGTCGAGGTGCTGTTCCATTCCGAAGGCCCGGAGCGCACCTGGGTCGAGCTGGAGCACCGGCACTTCGACCGGCACGGCGAGGCTGCCGAGGGTTACCGCACGGCACTCACCGCCGGTTGGCACGAGCTGCTCACCCGCTACGTCGCCACCGTGTCGCGCCACCGCCCCAGCACGGCGGCCTGACGACCCGGATCAACGACCGAGCCAGCGGATCAAGGACCCAGCCAGCGAATCAGCGGCCCAGCCGCCGGGATCAGCGACCCAGCCGCCGGTCGGCAGCGGAGCCGCCGACGTTCCGACCACCAAGGTTCGCGCGTTGGCCGGCTTCCGCCCCCGAGCCGAAGCCGGTGCCGCCCAACCGGCGCGGTGGTGCGGTGCGCAGTCGCGGGTACTCCTCGGTGAGCCGGCGCTGCACCCGGTCGGAACGGTCGGCGAGCACCAGCGCCATCGACGGTGCGCCCGACTCACTTGCCGCCGCCGTCTCGGCCGCCCAGAGCCGGCCACCGACCACCTCGGCGAAACCGGCAAGCCAGGAGCGGCGGAAGGCGGCGGGGTGGTCGTCCGCGGGCACCTCGGTGGCGGCGAGGCCGTGCGCCGCCTGCACGAGCAGTGAGGTGAAGAGCAGGTCGACCCGCTCCAGGTCGCTGGCGAAGCCGAAGAGGTGCAGGGCGAAGCCGTTGCCCTGCCGACGGCGTACGCAGCGGCAGCGCAGCGGCTCGGCCACCGCGGCGAGCAGGCCGACCTTGTCGCGGGCGTACGGGGCGACGACGTCGAGCACCCGATCGCCGACCGGGTCGGTGGCCGGGTCGCGGGCGGCGAGCAGCGCCCGGTCGACGCCGTAACGGGCGATCAACTCGGTCGCCTTGGCGGTGAACGCGGCCGACTCGGCCGGCGTGCAGGCCGGGTCCTCGGCCTGGGCCAGCAGCTTGCGCACCTTGCTGAGCATGGCCTCGGACATGCCTACAGAGCTATCACACCAGCCGGACATCAGCAGGGCAACGCCGAGATCAATCGATACGTATCATCGTCACGGCCAGATGATCAGTCCGATACGGACGGTCAGTCAACTGTTCTCGGAGGTGCGAACGAATGCCATCCCCCACCGCTCGTCTGCTCGCCGTCGCCACGGTTACCGCGCTGCTCGCCACCGGCACTCCCGCCCGGGCGGAGCCGACATCACCGACCACACCGGTCAGCTCGGGGCCGAATGCGTTCGCCCCGCTCGCCACCTGTTACGGCGGTGCGGTCCGGTCGTACTTCGAGACCGGCCGCTACGGCGGCTCGGCCGGGCAGTACCGGACCACGACGCGCTGTCGCGACATCAACGTCCGCAACGCGAGCGTGTACGGCACCGACGCGTGTGTGATCTTCGTGGACAAGACGAGCGCCTGTAACTACTGGACCTACCTGCCGGCCAACTCGGGCTGGATCACCGTGGCGACGAACGTCCGGGACGGCGTCAACTTCCGGGTCCGCTTCGAGAACCTGCGGTACGAGTACGAGCCGCTGATCGCGTACCACGCGTTCTGACTGACCCGCGCGGTCGCGGCGTCCGCCCCCACGAACGGACGCCGTGACCGGCCAACCGCCGCCGCGTCCCATCGGCGCAGCGCCCGGTCCGGCCGCTCACCCGGCGCGGCTGCGCAGGGTGGCGATCGTCGAGCCGGCAAGGGTGAGCAGGCAGTCGGGGAGCAGCCCGTCCGCGGCCGCCGCGCCGAACAGCGCCTCACCTGTCGGTTCGTCCTGGTTCGCGTACGCGCTGACGAAGCGGGCCACCCACCGGGTGTCGTACCCGGCCTGGTCGATTCCCGGGAAGTCGAGCGCCGCGCCGCTGGCCTCCGGCGCGTCACCGAGCATGGTCGCGGCCAGGCACCAGGCGACTCCGTACGCGCCGTTCAGGCCGGCCCGGTCGACGACCGCGTCGAATGCTCCCACCACCGCGTCTCCATCGCCGGCGAGCGCCGAACGGAGCACGGCGGCCGCGTCATCGAACGTCTGCTGTGGTAGGTCAGTCACGCAGCGCACAGTAGGACTGGTGGTCAAGCCCTCCGGCAATCGTCACTCTCCGTATGCAACGCGAGTTACCTGCGCATTACGCCACCTCCACGGTCCCGCCGTCGGCGTCGGCACGCTAATGTGCGCAGCGGACCTTCGCCGGAGGAAGGACGACCATGTTCGTATCACGCCGTTCGCGGGTAGCCACACTGGCTGCCTGCGCGACGATCCTGCTCGCCACAAGCGCTTGCGGGGATGACAAGCCCGAGGAGGCGAGCGCCCAACAGGTGCGCCTCTACGGCACGGACGGAAACATGCTCAACTCCTATCCTGCGGAGTTGAAGGAGCGGGCCAACCTCGTCGACGGGATGAAGGGCACCACGCCCCTCGTTCCGCTGCCCGAGGACTTCAAGGGCCGGCTCAAAGGCATCAATCCGGCGCTGACGGACTACCTGTACTCCGCCGAGACGTACGACGCGGTGGTGATCGCCGTGCTCGCCGCCCAGTTGGCTGGCAGCACCGATCCGGCCGCCATCACGAAGCAGATCGTCGCCGTGACGAACGACGGGCAGCGCTGCGAGGACCCGGCGAGCTGTCTCGCGCTGGCCCGTAACGGGCAGGACGTCGAGTACCGGGGCGTGTCGCTGACCCGCGCGGGTTTCACCGACAAGGGTGAGCCGGCCACGGCGAGCTACGCCACGCTGACCTTCGACGGGCAGCAGATCAACGACGGCAAGACCGAGTTCGTCGGCGCGGGCATCGAGTCGGCGGCGAGCACCAAGACGCCGCCGAAGCCCAAGAAGCAGCGCCCGGGTGGCAACGACGACCAGGAGCCGTTGGTCCTGGGCGGCCTGCTGCCGAAGACGGGTGACCTCGCGATCGCCTACCCGCCGATGGCCGCCGGCGCCGCGCTGGCGATCAAGGAGATCAACGCCGCCGGCGGCGCGCTGGGCAAGCCGGTGACGTGGCTGGACGGCGACGACGGCACGAACCCGGCCGTGGCCAAGGCGACGGTGGCGAAGCACGTGACGGACGGCGTCAGCGTGATCATCGGCGCGGGTGGTTCGGGAATCTCCCGGGCGGTGCTGCCGGACGTGGTGGCGGCCGGGAAGATCCTCTTCTCCCCGTCGAACACCGACAGCAGCCTGACCGATGCGGACGACCAGGGCCTCTACTTCCGCACCGCCCCTCCGGACAGCCTCCAGGGCCGGGCGCTGGCCGACGTGATCCTGCGCGACGGGTCACAGAAGATCGTCATCGTCGCCCGCAAGGACTCCTACGGTGAGGGCCTCCAGGCCACCGTCCGCGACGAGTTGGAGAAGGCCGGTGTCGCCGGCGACCGACTCAAGCTGATGACGTACGAGCCGCCGGCCGACGCGAAGGCGGCGCCTGTCGACTTCAGCAGCGGCGCGAAGGAGATCAAGACGTTCGGCGCGGACGCCGTGCTGATCATCGGCTTCGGTGAGTCCGCCCAGGTGATTCGTGGCCTGGCCGACGCCGGGGTACAGATCCGGCAGTAGGCGGCACCGACACATCCACGACGGCCGCACCGGCTTCCCGCCGGTGCGGCCGTTTCTGGTACGCGGGATCAGCGCGGCCGGCGGCGCTCCAGAAACTCGGTCATCCGGCGCCGCTTCTCGTCGTCCTCGAAGAGCACCGCCTGGCTGACCAGGTCGAGATGCGGGTGCGCGGCGGCGGGCGCGTCCACCGCCAACTTGGTCAGCCGCACCGCCAACGGTGAGCCCAGGGCGATCTCGTCCAGTAGCGCGTGCGCCACCGTCAGCAGCTCGCCGGGCTCGTCCACGACCCGGTTCACCAGCCCGATCCGCAGCGCCTCGGCGGCGTCCACCCGGCGGCCGGTGAAGAGCAACTCCTTGGCCCGGCCCTCGCCGACCAACGCGGGCAGCCGGTGGGTCGCGCCAGCGCCGGCCAGGATGCCCAACCGCACCTCCGGCTGGCCGAAGACCGCCCGCGCCGTGCACACCCGAAGATCGCAGGCGTACGCCAGCTCCGCGCCACCGCCCAACGCCGGGCCGTCGACGGCCGCCACGGTCGGCATCGGCAACGCCCGGATGCGCGCGAAGGCGGCCGAGTTGATCGCGGCGAGAGCGTCCGTGCGACCCCGTTCGCGGAGCTGGCCGATGTCAGCGCCACCAGCGAAGATGCCCTCCGCGCCGCCGGTGAGCAGCAGCAGGCGCGGGCGCGCCTCCAACTCGGCGCAGACCTGGTGCAGCTCGGCGATCAGGTCGGCGTCGATGGCGTTGCGCTTCTCCGGCCGGTCCAGGGTGACCACCAGCCGGTCCGGCAACTCCTCGATCCGCAATCCGGTCATTGCTTGACGCCGGCTTCCCAGTGGTAGAAGCCGTGCCCCGACTTCTTGCCCAGCCGACCCGCGGCCACCATCTCCACGAGCAGCGGCGGTGGCGCGAAGCGGTCCCCGTACGCGTTCTGCAGCGTGCGGGCGATGTCCAGCCGCACGTCGAGGCCGACCAGGTCGGTGAGCTCCAACGGCCCGATCGGATGCCGGTAACCGAGCACCATGGCCTTGTCGATGTCCGCCGGGCTGGCCACCCCGTCGGCGACCATCCGGATCGCCTCCAGCCCGAGGGTGACCCCGAGTCGGGAGGTGGCGAAGCCGGGCATGTCGCGTACGACGACGGGGTCCTTGCCAAGCCGACCGGCGAGCGCGACGGCCGCGGTGGTGGTCTCCTCGGCGGTGGCCGGGCCGACCACGATCTCCAGCAGTGTCATCGCCCAGACCGGGTTGAAGAAGTGCAGGCCGAGGAAGCGCTCGGGCGCGTCCAGCTCGGCGGCCAGTTCGCCGATGGCGATGCTCGACGTGTTGCTGCCCAGCAGTTCCGGGTGCAGAGCGGCGGCCTCCCGCAGCACCGCCCGCTTCAGGTCGAGACGCTCCGGCACCGCCTCCACGATCACCTGTGGGGCGGGAGCGACGTCGGCGAGGGTCGGACGCAGCGTCACCCGTTGCCGGTTGGTGGCGGCCTCGTCAGCGCTCAGCTTCCCGCGCTGCACCGCCCGCTCCCACAGCTCGGCGAGCCGGTTCAGGGCCGCCGCACCCCGGTCGGGGTCCACCTCGACCAGCTCGACGGCGTGCCCGGCGCCGGCGGCCACGTACGCGATGCCGAGCCCCATCGTGCCGGCACCGACGACCACGAAACGATCGCCCATCACGCCTCCCTGTCCCGTCCGCCGGTGCGCGGGGTCCCCGCCGCACCGGCCCGGGTGTCCCGTCCGCTCCGCTCGCTCATGGTGCGACCCTAGACAGCGCGACGACCCGGCCCATGCGTGGGGGAGCGCCGGATCGGGTAATGACGGCCCGTCAACCGAGGGAAGGACCACATCGACATGAGCCAGGCACCGGAGAGCGTCACCGACACCGACACCGAGATCGTGGAGACCCGGGGTGACGAGCGGGTCGAGCTGCTGCGCGCCGACACCAACAACGACGGCAAGACCGACGTGTGGGTGGTGGACACCGACGGCGACGGCAAGGCCGACCTGTTCCAGTTCGACACCGACGGTGACGGCAAGGTGGACATCACCATGGTCGACATCGACGAGGACGGCCAGCCGGACGAGGTGGTCGACGGCGACGGCGGCCTGCCGCCCGAGCAGCTCCCCCCGACCGTCCAGGTCTGAGACGTACGACGGCCCCTGCCTCCGCTTCGAGCACGGATCGCAGGGGCCGTCGGCACTCAGCTCAGTCGACGAGACGCAGGGTCGCCAGGTAGTAGGGGGCGTCGCGATCGTCCACATCGGTCAGCCGCCAGCCGGAGCCGTGCACCAGACTTGCAAACTCGTCAGCCGAGCAGACCAGATAGTCGAACCACTCGGTGCTCAACTCGCGGTAGCGCAGCCGCAGCCGTAGCTGGCCACCGAGCCGGCCGCGCCGACGGTTGCGCTCGTGGTAGCCGGTGTGCAGTGGGTCGCGGGTGCCGTACGGGTCGGTGCCCTGCGCGATGATCTGCGCGCCAGGTCGGGCCAGCGCGGCGAGCGCGGCCAGGAAGCGGGGGGCGCGCTCGCGGCCCTCGAACAGCCCGAGATTGTTACCGAGCAGCAGGAACGTGTCGTAACGCGGACCGTCGGCGATGTGCGTGTCGACGGTGCCGTGCACCAGTCGCCGGACGCCCCGACGCCGGCTCACCTCGAGTGCGCCCGCGGAGGTGTCCAGCCCGGTGACCGGTACGCCGCGCTCCTGCAGCAGCAGCGCGATCCGGCCGGCGCCGGTGCCGATGTCGAGCGTCTCGCCGCGCGCCCGGTCGAAAGCGCGGTGGTCGTACGGCTGCCATTCCGCAGGCTGGTCCAGGTAGTGCGCGGCCGGGGCGCCGTTGATCAGGCCGTCGTCCCGCTCGATGATCTCGATGACCGGTCGCGGCAGTCGACCACCGACAAGCGGCCGGGGACCCACCCCGGTGGCCACCGCGAGAGTGTCCCGCAGCAGCTCGCCGACCACGTCACCGATTAGAGGCTCAACCGTCACGGCGTTCACGCTATCCGGCCACTCAGCGGCCTGTAGCGGCCGTATCCTGGCGGCGTGACCATGCTGGACCGGCTGTCGGCCGAGAAGTACATCCTGCTCACGACCTTCCGCAGGGACGGTCGGGCGGTGCCGACCCCGGTCTGGGCGGTACGCGACGGTGAGGCGTTGGCGGTCTGGACCCGGGCCGACTCGGGCAAGGTGAAGCGGATCCGTCACAACGGCGACGTGACGGTGGCGCCCTGCGACGTGCGGGGTCGACCGCACGGGATGGAGGTGCCAGCTCACGCGACGATCTACGGGAGCGCCGACACCGGTCGGGTCCGTGACCTGCTCAAGCACAAGTACCGCCTGATCGGTCGGCTGAGCCTGCTGGGCAGCCGGTTGCGCCACGGCGAGGGCCGCACGGTCGGCATCCGGGTGACGTTGGCCGAGCCGCAGCGCTGACCGGCGGCCGCCGTCGTGCTCACTGGGCATGGAAAGGGGCGGCGGACCGAGATCCACCGCCCCTGACGTAGAACTGTCGCCGGCTCAGTCGCCCTGCCGCTGCTGCGGGATCTGGCCCTGCAGCAGCGCCCTGACCTCCGACTCACGGTACCGACGGTGGCCACCCAGGGTGCGGATGGCACTGAGCTTGCCAGCCTTGGCCCACCGGGTCACCGTCTTCGGGTCGACCCGGAACATCGACGCCACCTCGGCCGGCGTGAGTAGCGGCTCTGGTTCGTGCGTTCGCGATGCCATCGGTCACTCCTCCACATGTATAGACATCGGCCGGGGTCCCGCCGGCCGACGCGTCTCCCATGGTCCGGCTAGTCCCCGATGTCCGACATGGGCCGAACGGATGAAGGTCCCTAGACGGACGGATGAACCATGCCCGATTTTTACGACTTTTACACGGCAGAAACTACCTTATTCGGACTCATGATCACGGTTCGTGATGCGTCAACTACGAGTGCACCTCACCTTGGGAGCGCTCCTAGGGCTTTATGCCCCTAATTGCACCGCTCCAACAGCTGCACCGCGCGCCACCGTGCCACCAACTTGTCGTACGCGGCGGACGCCTCCTCGGCCTCCCCGCGCGACAGCCCCGCCAGGCCGCCGGCGACCAGCTCGGGCGAGTCGTCCGCCGCGAGGGTCTCGTCGGAGAGCAGGTCGACCAGACCGCCGTAGTCCAGTTCGACAACGGACCGTGGATGGAACTCCTCCAGCCAGCGGGCCGCCTCCTCCACCGCCTCGGTGATCGGCGCCTCGCCCACCGACTTGCGCAGCACCGACAGCGCCCTGGACGAGCGCCGTCGAGCCTTGGAGATCTCGGTGCGGTAGCGCAACGCCCGGCGGCCCGACTGGGTGACCAGGTCCCGCTCCGACGGGTCGAAGAGCACGAACCACCGCAGCGGTACGCCCCAGGTGGCGATCTGCTCGTGCACCCGCGGCACCCCGTGCTCAAGCACCCGGGCGCCACTGCGCCAGTCGTCCACCACCGCCCTGGCCTGCCCGGCGAGCACCGGCGGCACGAAGGCGTCGGCGAGCACCGAGGGCACCCCGTCCCGGGCGCTGAGCGCCGCCTCAGCGACCCGGATGCGCAGGTTCCACGGGCAGACCAGCAGGCTGTCGTCCGTCTCCAGGACGTACGCCTCCTCCGGCAGGTCCGGCAGCCGGGTCCAGCCGGCACCCAGCGCCTCGATCACCGCCGTCCGCTGCCGACCGGGCCCCTCGACCGGGGCGACCGCGCGCCCCTCCGAGACGTAGCGGCGCCAGTAGCTCTGCCGGTCTCGATCGAAGGCGGCCAACGGTTCGTACACCCGCAGGTAAGAAGCGAAGAGCGACGGCACCGCGCGATCCTCCCACGAACCACGCCCGTACGCGGTCAGCGGCCGGAGCACGCGCGCCGCACCGTGGGACGGCGGTGGCGCGTCGAGCGCCCGCACGGCGGCCGATACTAGGCTCGACGACACCGGCAGCATCCCCGCCGGGGTCCACCAGGTCCGCGTTCCACAAGGACGCACACCACCGTAGGAGCCAACCATGGGTGTATTCGCGAGCACCGACGACCCGATATCGACCGGGCACGAGCAGGTCGTGTTCTGCCAGGACAAGCAGAGCGGCCTGAAGGCGATCATCGGCATCTACTCCACCGCGCTGGGCCCGGCGCTCGGCGGCACCCGCTTCTACCCGTACGCGAGCGAGGACGACGCCCTCGCCGACGTGCTGGACCTGTCGCGCGGGATGGCGTACAAGAACGCGCTCGCCGGGCTGGACCTGGGCGGCGGCAAGGCCGTCATCTGGGGTGACCCGGAGCAGATCAAGAGCGAGGCGCTGCTGCGCGCGTACGGGCGCTTCGTGGAGTCGCTCGGCGGCCGGTACTACACCGCCTGCGATGTCGGCACGTACGTGGCGGACATGGACGTCGTGGCCCGGGAGACCCGCTTCGTGACCGGGCGCAGCGTGGAACACGGTGGCGCGGGCGACTCGTCGATCCTCACCGCCTGGGGTGTCTTCCAGGGGATGCGGGCCGCGGCCGAGCACGTGTGGGGCACCCCGAGCCTGCGGGGCCGGCGGGTCGGCGTGGCCGGGCTGGGCAAGGTCGGCAAGTACCTCACCGGGCACCTGCTCGAGGACGGCGCCGAGGTGGTCGCCACCGACGTCAACCCGAAGGCGTTGGCCTGGGTGCGCACCAACCACCCGGAGGTCACCCTCGTCGACGACTCCAGCGCGCTGGTCGCCGCGGACCTCGACGTGTACGCCCCGTGCGCGCTCGGCGGCGCCCTGAACGACGACACCGTGCCGGCGTTGCGCGCGAAGGTGGTGACCGGGGCGGCCAACAACCAACTCGCCCACCCGGGCATCGAGAAGCTGCTTGCCGACCGGGGCATCCTCTACACCCCGGACTACGTGGTCAACGCAGGCGGCGTCATCCAGGTGGCCGACGAGATCGAGGGCTTCAACTTCGACCGGGCGAAGCTGAGGGCGACGCGGATCTACGACACCACCCGCGAGATCCTGCACCTGGCCGACGCCGAGGGCGTGCCGCCGGCGGTGGCCGCCGACCGGCTTGCGGAGCGGCGGATGGCGGACGTCGGCCGGCTGCGCTCGATCCACCTGCGCTGAACGCTCCCGGAGGCGGATCGACGAGATCCGCCTCCGGGCCCCCGGGGGCCCGTGCGGCTCGGTAAGCTGAGCCCGGGTTTCAAGTTTGATGCGGTTTGTCCGGTGTCACGGGTGCTAACCGTTCCGCTCCTTACCCGGTACACTGGGTAACGGCCGGATCGACGCGACGCGCAGAGCCGGCTGACGGTAACCCGAGGTGCCGAACGGTGGCATCCCCATGTACCGTAAGAGCCACGAGAGATGCCTGACGTCATCGGGGCCCGCCTTCGGGCTGCCCCGCATTCTGTGCGAGGGGGTCGAGCCATGGGGCGCGGCCGTGCTAAGGCCAAGCAGACTAAGGTGGCGCGGGAGTTGAAGTACCACTCCCCGAACACCGACCTCACCGCCTTGCAGCGCGAACTGGCGGGTGCTGGTAAGTCTGAGCACCACTTCGACGACGACTCTAAAGAGTTCGTCGACGACGATGATGAGGATCACGCGGACGACGATCCGGATCCCTGGGTCCGTCCGACCCGCTGACCTCTCGACGCAGCTGAGCACGCGGTAACCTCCGCGTGCTCACCCACGTCCCGTGCAGGTGCAGTCGCCGACGATCAGGGGCCTGGCCCGACCGGAGCCACTCCGGCCGCTCGACAGGCCCCTGACCACGGCTCCCTCAGCGCGGGCGGTTGTTCCAGTTGTAGAACGTCGGGATGTTCTCGAAGTGGTTCCAGGCGCAGACCGCGCTGGAGCCGTCGCCGCCCGACACCTCCGAGCGCAGCCGCCGTGCGTCCTCTGCCTCCTGGAGCAGCGCGACGAGCCCGTGAGCCGCGCCCCGCACCCGTTCGGTGACTCCGTCGTCCGCTTCGCGCTCAGGCCGCCGGTGACTGGTGGTCTCGGGCATGCTCCAACACTCCCTCCAATAGGCGGATCTTGCTGTTGCGGCAGTGCTCGGTCTCCGTACCGTCAAAACGCCCCAGCTCGAAGTAACGGTTGGCGGCATGGCCGCCGCCACAGAAGCCGAAGTACGGGCAGGACGCCCGGCACGCCTCCACCCCGGTCAGGAACTCGCCCACCCACGGGGTCGCCGCCGCGTTGCCGAGGATCTGCGCCAGCGGGGTCGTCAGCACGTTGCCGCTGCTGAAGTCGCCGTAGCGGGGGTCGGTGAAGCCCGCCAACTCGGGGGAGAGAACGATCACCGAGCCGTCGTGACCGATCGTCGGGATCGGGTCCAGGTGGCGGGGCAGCACCCCGTCCGCCGAGTTGTCGAGCACCGCCGCGGCGTAGCGCAACGACCACTCGATCTCGCGAAGGTGGATCCGTGGTTGCCGGCGCCACGCGCCGACCAGCTCCGCCCAGAACCCGGACACCGCCGACGGGTCGTGGCTGTTGTCGCGGGTGTTGACCCCCTCGGTCTCCTCGATGTTGACGCCAAGCACGTCGCAGCCCAGCTCGAGGAAGTAGTCGTACAGCTCGGTGGCGAGCCCCGGCTCCGGCCGGGACACCACGGCCAGCGCCGAGAAGGGCAGACCGCGACCGCGCAGCGCCGAGATACCGCGCAGGATCCGGTCGTACGCCGGCTGACCGCCACGGTTCACCCGGTCGCCGTTGCGCGCCCGGGGCCCGTCGACGCTCACGCTCACGCGCATCCCGTGCTTGACGAAGAAGTCGCACCAGTCGTCGTCGATGAGGGTGGCGTTGGTCTGCACGTGGTGCTCGACCTCGGACCCGAACGGCGCCATCAGGTCGGCCAGGTGCTCACGACCGGCGGCCAGAGGCTCACCGCCGTGCCACACCACCGAGAAGCGGCCATTCGCCGCCCAGGGGTTGACCGAAGCCGCGACCGCCTCGGCCACCGCCACCGGCATCCGCCGGTCGACGGCCCGGAACGGCAGGTAGCAGTACGCGCAGTCGAGATTGCAGAGGGTGGTGGGCTGCATGACGACGTACGACGGGACGGCGGCCAGACCGCGCATCCCGCTGAACGAACGCCCCCGAGCAGCCATCGCCCTCCTCCGCCTAGCCTGAGAGGCGGTCGGGAAGCCTCGGGGCGAGCACGGCGGAGCCGCAGCCGCCTCGCGGCTCCCCGACCGTCTCTGAAGGGTGCCCTTCAGGCTAGGCGGCATTGGCCACTCGGGTGAAGCCCTGATCAGGTGCCCGTACGATCACCGGAGGGTGATCATCCTCGGGTGTGCTGACCAACCATCTGCACGTTTCCGGTGCCCTCGATGATCTCGCCGGCCTGCCACGCCTCGACCCCACGGCCGGTCAGGGTGGCCAGCGCCCGGTCGGCGTCCTCGGCCGACACGATCGCGAACATGCCGACGCCCATGTTGAACGTCGACTCCATGTCGTGGTCGTCGATCCGACCCTTCGTCTGGATCAGGTCGAAGATCGGCTGCGGCTTCCAGGTGGACCTGTTGACCACCGCGTCGACGTGCTCGGGCAGCACCCGGACCAGGTTGCCGGGGATGCCGCCGCCGGTGATGTGGGACAGCGCCCGCACCTCGGCCTCGGCGATCAGCTTCAGACAGTCCTTGGCGTAGATCTTGGTCGGGGTCAGCAGCTCCTCACCGAGGGTCCGCTGCCGGCCGAAGTCGTCGATCACGATGTCCAGACGCATCCGAGCAGCACCGAGCAGCACGTGCCGGACCAGCGAGTATCCGTTGGAGTGCAGACCGGACGAGCGCATGGCGATCACCACGTCGCCGACCTCGACCCGGTCGGGGCTGAGGATGTCGGCCTCCTCGACCACACCCACACCGGTGGCGGAGATGTCGTACTCGTCCGGGCGCAGAACGCCGGGGTGCTCGGCGGTCTCGCCACCCAGCAGCGCACAGCCCGCGTAGCGGCAGCCGTCGGCGATGCCCGCGCCGATCTCGGCGACCTTGTCCGGTACGACCTCGCCGGTGGCGATGTAGTCGAGCAGGAAGAGCGGCTCGGCACCGCAGGCCACCAGATCGTCGACGACCATCGCGACCAGGTCGATGCCGACCGTGTCGTGAATGTCCATCTGCTGTGCGATCACCAGCTTGGTGCCCACCCCGTCGGTGGAGGACGCCAGGATCGGGCTCTTGTACTTCTTCGTGTCGAGCCGGAACAGGCCGGCGAAGCCACCGAGGTCACCGAGCACCTCGGGACGGCGGGTCTGCCGCACCTTCGACTTGAGCAGCTCCACCGCGCGGTCGCCCGCGTCGATGGAGACGCCGGCGTCGGCGTACGAGACCGAGCGTTTGCGCGCCTGGCGGCCAGCACCGCCCGTCCACGGCTGGCGGTCACCGCCAGCGCCGGTCGGGCTGCTTCCTGCGCCGCTGCGCTCGGACACGTGCGTCACGGTTCTCCCCTTTGGTTCTCGGTGCCGCCGGCGGTAGCCGGGCCGCGCCGGTTGGTGCTACGGGCGGTTTGCGGTAACGCCACCCGGAGTGGCGACGGACGAGCCGTTGGTTTGTGGGGTCTCCAGCGCCGAGTTGGCGACGCGTCGACCCACCCCTTCGAGCACGTGCTTACCGATCAGGTTGCCGGCCGGCAACTCGATCGGGTACTCCCCATCGAAACACGCCCGACACAACCGGGTCTTCGGCTGCTCGGTCGCGGCGATCAGACCAGGAAGCGAAACGTAACCCAGCGTGTCGGCGCCGATCGAGCGCCGGATGCCGTCGTTGTCCAACCCGTTGGCCAGCAGCTCCGCCCGGGTGGCGAAGTCGATGCCGTAGAAACACGGCCAGCTGACCGGCGGCGAGGAGATCCGGACGTGCACCTCCAGCGCCCCTGCCTCACGCAGCATCCGGACGATGGCGCGCTGGGTGTTGCCGCGCACGATCGAGTCGTCCACGACCACCAGGCGCTTGCCCCGGACGTTCTCCCGCAGCGGGTTGAGCTTGAGCCGGATGCCGAGCTGACGCAGGGTCTGCGACGGCTGGATGAAGGTGCGGCCGACGTACGGGTTCTTCATCAGCCCGGCGCCGTAGGTGATCCCGGACGCCTCCGCGTAACCGATCGCGGCCGGAATGCCGGACTCCGGAACGCCGATGACAAGGTCCGCCTCGACCGGGTGCTCCTTGGCCAACTGCCGACCGATCTGCACCCGCGTCGCGTGGACGTTGCGCCCGGCGATCGTGGCGTCCGGGCGGGCGATGTAGACGTACTCGAAGAGACAGCCCTTCGGCTCCGGCGCGGCGAACCGGGTGGAGCGCAGGCCGTTCTCGTCGATCGCGATCAGCTCGCCCGGCTCGACCTCGCGCACCACGCTCGCGCCGACGATGTCCAGGGCGGCGGTCTCGCTTGCGACCACCCAGCCGCGCTCCAGGCGGCCGAGCACCAGCGGGCGGACGCCGTGCGGATCACGGGCTGCGTAGAGGGTCGACTCGTCCATGAAGACGAAGCTGAACGCGCCGCGCAACTGCGGCAGCACCTCCAACGCGGCCGCCTCGACCGACAGGTCCGGTCGACCGGCGAGCAGCATCGTCACCAGGGAGGTGTCGTTCGTCGAACCGTCCGCGATGAGACCGCGATCGGCGACCTCCTTCTCCAGCTCGGCGGTGTTGACCAGATTGCCGTTGTGGGCCAGCGCGATGGTCGTGCCGGAGGTCGTCGACCGGATCGTCGGCTGGGCGTTCTCCCAGTTCGATGCGCCGGTGGTCGAGTATCGGGCGTGCCCGATGGCCAGGTGACCACGCAGGCTCGCCAGGGTGGGCTCGTCGAAGACCTGCGCCACCAGGCCGAGGTCCTTGTAGACCACGACGCCGGAGCCGTCGCTCACCGCGATGCCCGCCGCCTCCTGGCCGCGGTGCTGCAGGGCGTAGAGGCCGAAGTAGGTCAGGTTGGCGACCTCTTCGCCGGGGGCCCAGACGCCGAAGACGCCGCAGGCATCTTGGGGGCCAGGTCGTTGGGGGTCAAGGTCGTGGCTCAGCCGGCCGTCGCCTCGGGGCACCTACCGCTCCCTCATGCTGGTCTGGACCGGCCGGGCGGGGATCACGGGCGGATCCACACTCCTCTGCCGGGACCACTGTCGTCGCCTGACAGTGTACGCGAATCGGCGTCAATACAGAAAGTCACGATTCCCCTGCTCAGCGTGACGGCGAGTGGGACATCGGGACGATCAGAGGGGCAGAAACGCCGAGAGGTCCGCGCGGTTACCGCTCATCTGGACACGACCGTCGGTGACCGCCTCGGCCCAGGAAACCCTGCCGGTCGCCAGCTCCAGCCAGGTGTTCGGGGCCATCTCGACCACGTTTGGTGGGTTTCCTCTGGTGTGTCGAGGCCCCGGTACGCACTGGATCGCCCCGTATGGTGGGACGCGCACCTCCACCGATCGGCCGGGGGCGCGCTCCGCGAGGACGGCCAACAACGACCGGACCGCCTCTCGGAACACCGGCCGTTCGGGTGTACGCCCCTCGTCGAGCGCCGACAACGCGGCCGTAACGGCAGCGGACTTACTGTGCGGAGAGGACACGACGGGACGATACGACCCCCAGGCCAGACACGCGACGCTGGCCCTGGGTCGCGCTCATGCAGTCGGACAAGGCATAGTTGCCGACGGCGTATTCGTACCGTGATGATCCCCGGCCCGGCGCCCCGCCGGCGAGAGGGAAGTCAGCCCGGAAGGCGGTGGACGTGTCAACACACCGACGTGCCTGGAAGCAGCGGGCCGGTGTGGTCGTAGCGCTGGTTGCCGGCGCTCTGCTCGCCGTCCCCGCCACACCAGCCATGGCCGCAAGCGTCGAGGTAACACCGGGCTCGGTCTCGGTGAACGCCGGCAGCGACGCCACGATCACCGTGCGCGTAACACCGGGTAACGGTGACAGCAAGGCGACGATCAGCCTCTCCGGTCTGCCGTCGGGAGTCAGCTGCGCCAGCGGATGTGGCGACGTCAACTTCCCCGCCCTCAGCAACCAGCCGAGGTCGCAGCTGGTACGCATCGCGGCCAACGACAACGCCGGCGACGCGACCGCGACCGTCACCGTGGCCGTGGAGGCCGACTCCGGCCCGGACACCAAGACCTTCTCGCTGACCGTCAAGGGCAAGGCCGCGCCGCCGCCGCCGCAGAACCAGACCGTACGGTCGGTCTCCGGCAAGGTGGTCGCGCAGGGGGACGGCAGGGCCGTGCCCAACGCCTTCGTGGTCCTCCAGGACACCGCCGGTCACCGCTATGACGCCACCAGCAACGGCAGCGGCGACTTCCGCTTCACCGGCACCAGCGACAAGCCGATCGCACCCGGCCGGATCGACCTGGGCGCGTCGTTCGACAACATCAAGGCGTTCAAGTCCGTGAACGCCAGCGCCGGGCAGGCCATCACCGGGCAGCGCCTCAGCCTCGCGATCAAGGTCGAGACGACGCCGAGCGCCACCCCGTCCGCCACCCCCGAGGCCACTCCCACCGAGGAGGCGACCACCGAGGAGGGCACCGAGGAGGAGCCCACCGAGGAGGCGAGCCAGGGCGCTCCGGCGAACGCCGCGAACAACGAGGACAGCGGCGGTCTCGGCTCGTACATGATCATTCTGCTCGGTGGTCTTCTGGTCGCCGCAGGTGTCGGCACGATCGTGCTGCTCTGGATGAAGCGCAGGGAGAACGGTGACGACGACGCTCCGGCGGCGGCCGGCGGCGGCGGTGTGGTGCCGCCCTCGCGCGGCGGGTTCCGCGGCCCCGACGACCAGACCCGGGTGGTCGGCGGTCGTCCCGGTGGTGGAGCGGACCCGACCATGGTCGGCGGCGCGGCGCTGAGCGAGGCGCCGACGATGATGCACCGCCCGGTGGTCGACGACGTCCCGCCGGACCCGTACGGCGCGCCCGCACAGGCGTACGGCGGTGCGGGCCAGCAGGGCTGGGGCGGCGCCGGCTACGGCGACGAGCCGGCACCCGGCGGCTACGGCGCCGGCGGCTACGGCAACGCCCCCGCTTCGGGTGGCGGCTACGGCGCTCCGGCCGGTCCGGAGGGCGGCTACGGCGCGGGTGACGGCTACGGTGCCGCGACCGGTGCCGGTTATGGCAACGCCCCGGCCTCCGGTGCCGGTTACGGCAACGCTCCGGCATCCGGGGGCGGCTACGGCGGTCGTGACTACGACGCCCCGAGCGGCACCGCCGCCTACCCGCCGGCTCCCGCTGGCGGCGGGTCCTACGGCGAGCGGTTCGACGAGCCGACCGGCCGGTACACCGGCGACAGCACCCAGTACCCGGCCCCCTCCGACCCCTACGCCACCGGCGTCTACCAGCCGGAGCAGGGGCAGGGGTACGGCCAGTCCGACGCCGCCCCGTACGGCGGTCGCGCTGCCGAGCCGACCGCTGGCTACGGCGGTCCGGAGACCGGTGGGTACGACCAGGGCGGCTACGGCCAACCCGCTGGCGGGTACGACCAGGGCGGCAACTACGGCCAGGACGCTCCGCAGCAGCGCGGCGGCGGCTACGACGACCGGGGCTACGACCAGGGCGGTGGCTACGGTCAACCGGCCGGCGGGTACGACCAGGGCGGCAACTACGGCCAGGAGCCTCCGCAGCAGCGCGGCGGCGGCTACGACGACCGGGGCTACGACCAGGGCGGCTACGGTCAGCCCGCCGGGCGGAACCGACCGGACACCCCGCCGCCGACCGAGCGCGGCGGTCGCCGCCTCGACTGGCTCGACGACTGACCCCACCACAGCACGCCGAAACGGCCACCCGGATCTCCGGGTGGCCGTTTCGCTCCAAGAGCGACTCGGGTTTCAGGAAGTCGGGGGGTCCTGGGTCGCAGGACAGCCCGCCTTCCTGCAACCCGAGTTGATCACAACGCCGCGGGCAACGCCGCGCCCGGCGGTCAGGGCGCGCGGCGGTCACGGCGACCGGGGTCAGGGCGCGCGGCGGTCAGGCGGCGGAGAAGACGCCCTGCCGAAGCACCGGCACGACGTCGGACACGCCGATCCGGACGGCGACATCCACGTCGCCAGCGAAGCCGCTCTCGGTCAACTCACGGCCGGAGACGCTGCCGCGCACGGCGGCCGGCACATCCGGGGTACTCGCCAACGCGGCGAGCGCCATCGCCGCCTCCACCGAGAGCCCACCCGGCACGCCGGAGAGGGCGTCCAGCACCGAGGCGGCACCGAGTTGGTCCTCCACGGACGGGCGCAGCGACCCGTCCGGCCACCGCTCCCCCGAGGCGACCACGCCGATCGGGGCGTCCACCGTGCCGTACCCCTGGCGGCGCAGCCAACGCCCGACGGCGCGTGCGTTGCGCAGGCACGCCGCGACCACCGGCAGACCTGTGGCGCTGGCGGCGGCGCTGATTGCGGAGCCATTCGGGGAGGGCAGCACGAGGTCAGCGACCACCGGCGCGGTGCTCAGCGCGGCGGGCGAGAGCGACCACGGATGTTCCGCGGTCGTCTGCCGCCGCCCGACCGCGGCGGTCGCGCCGACCCGGACGGCGTACTCGGCGGCCTGCTCACCCCAGGGGAACGGGTGCACCCGCATGCCTCGGGCCACCGCCACCTCGACGGCGGTGGTGAACGAGAGGACGTCCACCACCACCAGCGCCGCGCAGACCCGACCGAGCTCGGCCGCCCCGGTCAGCCCCCAGTCGAACCGGGCACCGGAACCGGGTTGGCCGAAGACAGCGGCCGCCAACGCCTCAGCGCTCGTCAGGCGACGGCTCGGTGACACCGGGGTCAGACTCGGACGCCGCGCCGGACTCCTCGGAGTCGATCGGCTCGACAGCGCCGGTCTGCGGGGACGGCCCCGCAGAGGCGATCGGCTCGGAGACGACCTCGGCCGGGTCGACCGGCTCGGCCGGCTCTCCAGGCAGCGGCACGGCCTCGACCGCACCCGCCACACCGGCGGCCGGCGCGGGCACGTCGACGGCCGCCGAGCCCCCGAAGAGGCGCGGCAACGTCTCGGTGTGCGCGGTGCGCAGCTCGTCCAGGCCGATCCGGAACTGCCCGTGCACCTCCAGCGCACCGCCGGACGGGTCGGTGACACCGATCAGCTCGAACGGAACGCCCCGCTCGGCGCAGAGCGCCGCGAACGCCTTGTCGTGGCCGCGCGGCACCGACACCAGCGCCCGGGTGGCGGACTCGCTGAACAGGTAGACGAACGGCATCGAGCCCTCGGTGAACTGCTCCGGCACCGCGACCCGGGCACCGACGCCGCGACGCAGGCAGGACTCGACAAGGCTCTGCGCGAGGCCCCCGTCGGAGAGGTCGTGCGCCGAGCTGAGGTGACCCACCCGGGCCGCCTCGGCCAGCAGGTCGGCGAGCGCCTTCTCGCGGAGCAGGTCGACCTGCGGCGGGATGCCGCCGAGGTGCTCGTGCGTCACCCAGGCCCACTCCGAGCCGGACAGCTCCACGTTCGTCTCGCCGAGCAGGTAGAGCTGGTCGTGGTCGCCACCGGCGCGCGGCACGAAGCCCATCGGCACCCGGTCCGCCACGTTGTCCAGCACGCCCAGCACGCCGACAACCGGGGTCGGGTGGATGGCCGCCGCGCCGGTCTGGTTGTAGAAGCTGACGTTGCCGCCGGTGACCGGGATGCCCAGCTCGAGGCAGCCGTCCGCCAGGCCGCGCACGGCCTCGGCGAACTGCCACATCACGCCCGGGTCCTCCGGGGAGCCGAAGTTGAGGCAGTTGGTCACGGCGATCGGCTTGGCGCCGGTCACCGCCACGTTCCGGTACGCCTCGGCCAGGGCCAGCTTGGTGCCGTTGTACGGGTCCAGGCGGGCGTACCGACCGTTGCCGTCCACCGACAGCGCCACGCCGAGACCGCTGCGCTCGTCGATCCGGATCACACCGCCGTCCTCCGGCTGGGCGAGCACGGTGTTGCCCAGCACGTAGCGGTCGTACTGCTCGGTGACCCAGGTCTTGTCGGCCAGGTTCGGCGACGCGATCATGCGCAGCACGGTTTCCCGCAGCGCATCCGGGTCGGCCGGGCGGGGCAGCGTCTCGGCCCGGTCGGCCTGGAGCAGGATCAGGTCGGCCGGCTCACGCATCGGCCGGGCGTAGACCGGGCCGTCGTCGACGAGCGAACCCGGCGGCACGTCGACGACCAGGTGGTCCTGCCAGGTGATCAGCAGTCGACCCGGGCGGCCGTCCGGCTCCGGTGCGGTGACCTCACCGATCGCGGTGGCGAGGACGCCCCACTTCTCGCAGGTCTTGAGCACCGCGTCGAGCTTGTCCGGCTCGACGACGAGCAGCATCCGCTCCTGCGACTCGCTGGCCAGGATCTCGTGCGGGTCCATCGAGGGCTCGCGCAGCGGAACCCGCTCCAGCCAGACCCGCATGCCGGTGCCGGCCGCGGCGGCGGTCTCGGTGAGTGCGCAGGTCAGACCGGCGCCGCCGAGGTCCTGGATGCCGACGACCAGTTGGCCGTCGTACAGCTCGAGGCACGCCTCGATGAGCAGCTTCTCGGTGAACGGGTCACCGACCTGCACTGCTGGTCGGCGGGCCTCGCTGCCCTCGTCGAAGGTCGCGCTGGCCAGCACCGAGACGCCGCCGATGCCGTCGCGGCCGGTCTTGGCACCCATCAGTACGACAACGTTGCCCGGGCCGGCGGCGGCCTTGTTCTGCAGCCGGTCGACCGGCAGCACGCCCAGGCAGAGCGCGTTGAGCAGCGGGTTGCCCTGGTAGGAGGGGTCGAAGACCAGCTCGCCACCGATGTTGGGCAGGCCCAGGCAGTTGCCGTAGCCACCGACGCCGGCGACCACGCCGGTGAGCACCCGGGCGGTGTCCGGGTGGTCCGCGGCACCGAAGCGCAGCGGGTCCATCACCGCGACCGGGCGGGCACCCATGGCGAGGATGTCCCGGACGATGCCACCGACGCCGGTCGCCGCGCCCTGGTAGGGCTCGACGAAGCTCGGGTGGTTGTGCGACTCGACCTTGAAGGTCACCGCCAGCTCGTCGGAGATCTGCACGACACCGGCGTTCTCACCGATGCCGGCGAGCAGCCGGTCGCTCTGCGGAGCCTTCTCGCCGAACTGGCGCAGGTGCACCTTGCTCGACTTGTAGGAGCAGTGCTCGCTCCACATGATCGAGTACATGGCCAACTCGGACTGGGTGGGCCGGCGGCCGAGGATCTGCCGGATCCGGTCGTACTCGTCGTCGCGCAGGCCCAGCTCGGTGTACGGCTGAAGCTCGCCCGGAGTGCCACCGGCGCGCGGCACGGTGTCCACGCCCTCGGTCCAGACGGCCGCGGTCGGCTGCGCCGGAGCGCCTGCCGGTGCGGTCGGCTGCGCCGGGCTCGGCTCGGTCGGCTGCGCCGGGGCGGAGTACGCCTCCGGTGTGTCCCGTACCGGGTCCGGATGGGTGGTCATGACCTCTCCTCGCTGCGCTGGTGCCCGCCGGAACCGCTCCTCGCACTCATGCCGGCGCCCCGACCAGGTGCTTGAGAACCGACGTGAAGAAGCCGAGGCCGTCCAGCGAAGGGCCGGTGAGCGCCTCCACCGCGTGCTCGGGGTGCGGCATGATGCCGACCACGTTGCCGGCGGCGTTGCTGATCGCGGCGATGTCGCGCTGGGATCCGTTGGGGTTGCCGCCGATGTAGCGGGCGACCACCCGGCCCTCGGCTTCGAGCTGGTCAAGCGTCGCGGTGTCCGCGACGTAGCAGCCCTCACCGTTCTTGACCGGGATGAGCACCTCCTGGCCGGGCTGGAACGCGTTGGTCCACGCGGTCCCGGCCGACTCGATGCGCAGGACCTGATCCCGATTGCGGAAGTGCAGGTGCTGGTTGCGGGTGAGCGCACCCGGCAGCAGGTGCGCCTCGCACAGGATCTGGAAGCCGTTGCAGATGCCGAGTACCGGCAGACCACCCTGAGCGGCGTCCACGATCGTCTCCATCACCGGGGCGAACCGGGCGATGGCACCGCACCGCAGGTAGTCACCGTAGGAGAACCCACCGGGCAGGACGACCGCGTCGACGCCGTGCAGGTCCGGGTCACCGTGCCAGAGCCGGACCGGCTCGGCTCCGGCGATCCGGACAGCGCGGGCCGCGTCCCCGTCGTCGAGCGAGCCGGGGAAGGTGACGACACCGACCCGGGCGGTCACGAGCGGGCGTCCGCGGTCTCGTCGGCCTCGACAACGCGGACGGTGAAGTCCTCGATGACGGGGTTGGCGAGCAGTTTGTCGGCAATCTCCCGAGCGCGGTCCAGGTCCGGTTCACCGGTGAACTCGATCTCGATCCGCCTGCCGATCCGAACCGAGGCGACGTCACCGACGCCGAGCCGGGGCAGCGCGTTTGCGACGGCCTGGCCCTGCGGATCAAGGATCTCGGGCTTGAGCATGACGTCGACGACGACGCGAGGCACTGGGCACTCCTGACTGTGTACGCAGTTGGGTGCCGACCCACAACGGGCGAGCGCAGCCAGCGTACCTGGCAGATATCGCTGCGGACGCACCGGCCGGGTGCAGTTCAGGCAGTGATCGACATTACCGGCGCTCAGGGTGATCCGCCAGGCGCGACACGTGGCCTCAGCAGGACATATACGGCGCGACAGGTGGCCGAATCGTTACATTGATCAATCTGGATCAGCTTCTTGATTACCGCCACTCCGGGCCCTACTGTACATCGACGTAAGTCGATTCACGGGTGCACGGGAACCCCCGGCGCCCGCCCCACCCGCACCCGGCGACCCCGGGCCCGCCCCGTCCAAGGAGTCCACCCGATGCGCATCCGCCCCCTGCTCGCCGTGCTCAGCACCGCGCTGGTCGGCGCCCTCGGCGTCACGTCCGCCGCGTCCGCCGCCCCGGCCGGCCCGCAACCCATCATCGGCGGCGAGACCGTCTCGTCCGCGCCCTGGGCCGCCGCGGTGCTCAGCAACGGCTCGTTCACCTGCTCCGGCAGCGTCATCGCCGCCCAGTGGGTGCTCACCGCCCGGCACTGCATCAACGGCACCATGTCGGTACGCGTCGGAAGCGTGAACCGCACCTCCGGCGGGGTCACCCGCACGGTCAGCGCCACCTACACCCGCTACGACCTCGCGCTCATGCGGCTCTCCAGCACTGTCAGCACCTCCACGGTGAGCCTGGCCAGCAGCAACCCGCCGATCAACTCGACGAACTCGATCTACGGCTGGGGCATGACCTGCTACAGCGGCTGCTCGGCGTCGACCCAACTGAAGACCGCCACCGTCCGGGTGACGAGCAACAGCGTCACCGACGCGTACGGCGGCCAGGCGATCCGCAGCACCCGGATCAACGGCAACGCCTGGCGCGGCGACTCCGGTGGCCCGCAGTTCTACAACGGTCAGCAGGTCGGCGTCGCCTCCACCGCCGACGGGTCGAGCATCCAGAACTACGGCAGCGTTGCGTACAACCGGGCCTGGATCACCTCGGTGGCCGGTGTCTGACAGTTAGCGCCCGGCTCGACGCGGATGGTCGGCCACGCGCCGGCCGTCCGCGCCGCGCCGTTTTGCAGCATCCGATCAGGTGAACAATGCACACGATCGGGTCGCGCCACTCCTGACAGCATCGGAAACGTGCTGGTCGTGACGACAGAGCAACTGCCCGGCTACGAGATCCGCCAGATTCTCGGTGAGGTGGTGTCATCGATGGCCAGGACGCGCAACCCGTACCGCGAAGGGGTCAAGAACCTGCGCGGCGGCGCGTACGACCCGATGGCCCCGGACAACCTCACCCGGTGGCGCACCGACTCGGTCACCCGCCTCGGCGAGGAGGCCCTCCGGCTCGGCGCGAACGCGGTGATCGGGATGCGGTTCGACAGCCGGGACTGCGGCGAGATGTGGATGGAGATCTGCGCGTACGGGACGGCGGTGGTCGCCGTACCCAAGATGCCCGAGGTCATGCCGACCGACCAGCCGGCGGTGGCCGCCGGGACCGCCGAGCCCGCGGGCTTCGCCGAATCGCTCGGCGGCATCGCCGAACCGGCAAGCGCCCCCAACCTGAGAACCGCCGCCGAAACCCCAACCGGCGACTAACCAACCCACCCACCCACCCACCCACCTATCCCGTGTTGATCAAGAGGTTTCGGTCACCAGGGAGATCGAAAATGACGCAAACCTCTTGATCACCCAGGACGGCGGGGTGCGGGTGGGGTTGGGTGGGGGTGGGGGTGGGGGTTAGAGGATGGGGGGTGGGGTGTAGGTGGCGGCTTCGGGGTGGGCCGTTACGACCTTGGTGATGCGGCTCGTTACCGCTGCTACCTGGGCTTGGGCTGCGCCGACGAAGGCGTTGCGGTCGGCGACCAGGGTGTCGATGTCGGCGCGGGACAGGCCGAGTCGGCCGTCCGCCGCCAGACGGTCGAAGAGGTCGTTCTCCGGTGCGCCCTTCTCGCGCATCGCGAGCGCCACCGCGACCGCGTGCTCCTTGATCACCTCGTGGGCGACCTCCCGACCGACACCCCGACGGACAGCCGCGACAAGGATCTTCGTGGTGGCCAGGAACGGCAGGAAACGCTCCAGCTCCCGGTTGATCACCGCCGGGTAGGCGCCGAACTCGTCCAGCACGGTGAGGAACGTCTGGAACAGCCCGTCGGCGGCGAAGAACGCGTCCGGCAGGGCCACCCGCCGGACCACCGAGCAGGACACGTCCCCCTCGTTCCACTGGTCGCCGGCCAACTCGCCGACCATCGACAGGTAACCCCGGATGATCACGGCGAAGCCGTTCACCCGCTCCGACGAGCGGGTGTTCATCTTGTGCGGCATCGCGCTGGAGCCGACCTGACCCGGCTTGAAGCCCTCGGTCGCCAACTCCTGGCCGACCATCAACCGAATCGTGGTGGCCAGGGACGACGGCGCGGCGGCGGTCTGGGCCAGCGCGGCCAGCACGTCGAAGTCGAGCGAGCGCGGATAGACCTGCCCGACGCTGTCCAGTACCCGGGAGAAGCCGAGGTGCTCGGCGACCCGACGCTCCAACTCGGCGACCTTGTCGGCGTCGCCGTCGAAGAGGTCGAGCTGGTCGGCGGCCGTGCCGACCGGTCCCTTGATCCCCCGCAGCGGGTAGCGGGCGATCAGCTCCTCCAACCGCTCGTACGCGATCAGCAGCTCCTCCGCCGCCGACGCGAAGCGCTTGCCCAGCGTGGTGGCCTGCGCCGCCACATTGTGCGACCGGCCGGTCAGCACCAGCTCGGAGTGCTCGTACGCCAGGAAGGCGAGGCGGGCCAGGGTGGCCACCACCCGGTCGCGGATCAGCTCCAGGGACGCGCGCACCTGGAGCTGCTCGACGTTCTCGGTGAGGTCCCGGGAGGTCATCCCCTTGTGCACGTGCTCGTGCCCGGCGAGCGCGCTGAACTCCTCGATCCGGGCCTTCACGTCGTGCCGGGTGACCCGCTCCCGCTCGGCGATCGAGGCGAGGTCGACCTGGTCGAGCACCCTCTCGTACGCCTCGACCACGCCGTCCGGCACCGGCACACCCAGGTCGCGTTGAGCGCGGAGGACGGCGAGCCAGAGCCGCCGCTCCATCCGGACCTTCTCCTCCGGCGACCAGAGGGCGACAAGTTCGGGCGAGGCGTAGCGGTTGGCCAGCACGTTGGGGATCGTCGTCACGTGCCTCATTGTCTCCTACCCCGCGGCAGGTCCGGCCAGCAGGCCGGGGCGGGTCAGGCTGGCTCGGGCGTCGCCGGGCGAGGGCCCCGTCAGCTCAGCTCGTAGACCGTGACGCTGCCGGAGACGAGGCGTACCTGGGCCAGCCCGGCCAACGCGGGCGACACCTCGCCGGCCCGTGTGTCGGCGAAGAGCCACCGGACCCGGTAGTCGGTGCGCAGCCGGTCCAGGTCGGCGGCCGTGGGTGCACGGAAGACCCGCTCGTTGAGCGCGAACCGGGCCGGGTCCGGCGGATCCTGCCGGACGTAGCCGAGGCCCCACCGGCCGTGGGCGGCGAGGGCGGCGTCGGTGTAGCCCCAGCTCTCCACCACCGTCCGGTGCCCACCCAGCCCGGTCACCCAGTAGGCGCGGGCGTCGCAGTGCGCCGTGGTCGGCACCGGCCGGCAGTGCACGTTGGTGGCCACCACGTCGTCGTCCCCGGCGTGCTCGTCGAGCCACAGCGCGGCCCGCATCTCGGCCGCCGTCACGGTGGACGGCTGCGCGACCGGCGCGGGCAGCCCCGGTGCGGCCTGGGCGTACCGGACGGCGCCATCGACGCCCCGGGCGACGCTCGCGCCCAGCAGCGCCGCCGTGACGCCGGCCACCGCCACCGCCACGACCCGCCGCCGCCCGCCCCCGCCCGCGTCCCCGTTTCGACGGCGCAGCAGGGCACGAACTCCGACCGCCACGAGCGCGGCCAGCAGGAGAAGGACCGCGAGCCGCAGGTACGACCGGGTGAGGACGCCCATCCAACCGGCTATGGTCGCGGCCGGTCGGGGCATCACGGGCACGAGGAAGGACGACGCCACGCCGAGCGCCGCGGCGGACACCGCCACCGGCCAGGACGGCCGGACGAGCGTGAGCAGCCACACGGTCAGCACGGCGCCGAACGGGAGCACGTCCAGCCAGAAGTAGACCTGACTCAGCGACGGATGGTGCAGGGTCCAGATGCCGCCCGCGCCGGCGAGCACCGCACCCGACAGCAGCCAGGGTGCCGGGTCGGCACGACGCGGCCCGGCGAGGACCAGCACGCCGATGAGCCGGGGCAGCTGCACCAGCAGCCACCAACCGAGCAGGACGAGTGTCAGCAGCCAACCGGACGCCCCCGCCCGGCCCAGACCGAACGGCAGCAGCCCGCCGCCGCGTACCCCGTCGCCCGCGCCGATGGTCTCCCGGTACTGCGGCATGGCGTGCAGGAACGCGAACGCCTGAGGGGTCAGGGTGCCCGCCCCACCGCCGGCGAAGAGGAGGTAACCGACGCCCATCGGCACCACGAGCAAGAGCACCGTCGCGAGCGCCGGCCAGGGCACCCGCCGTTTCTGCTGCCACCAGATGGCGGCGGCGGCCACGCCGACGCCGGCGATCAGCGGCGGCAGTGCGCTGGACTTGGAACCGGCGCAGGCCAGCCCGAGTGCCGGCAGCAGAGCCCAGGCCACGCCGAGCGGCCGCCCGCGTACGGCGTCGACGCAGATGCCGGCGAGCAGCACCAGCAGCGGCAGGACGTACGTCTGGGACGGGCTGGAGAAGGAGAACGCGAAGGAGCCGTCAGCGATGGCCGAGTTGACGGCCACCGGCATTCCGAGGCCAGCCGCCGCCCCCGCCACCGGGCCCGCCCACCAGCGGCCGGTCAGGTCCCGGGCCAGGCCGGCGGTGACGAGCACGGTGACCACGGCGACCGGCGCCAGCCACAGCCGGAGCAGGACCGTTGCCGGTGGAATGCCGGTGATCATGCTGCCGGCGGCCATGTGCGCGTCGGACAGGTAGTGGTAGCGCAGCGGCTCACCGGCCATCTGCGGAAGCTGGAAGGGTAGGTCCCGGGTCAGCTCCTGGACCAGCGACAGGTGGTAGAGCAGATCCTGGTAGTAGGTGTGGTCCACCGGCGGGAGTGGCACCAGACGCCACTGCGCGACGGACCAGAGCAGCACCAGCAGCAGCACCGCGCCGACCGCCACGTGCCAGGCGAGCGGGAGCGGCCGGCGGGTCCCGACCCGCCAGTGCCGGCGCAGCCGGGGTACGGCCACGAAGGCCAGCACCAGGGGTACCGGCCACCAGCGCAGCAGGTGCTGCTGACCGGTGGTCGCGGCGGCGGCCCAGGCGCCGAGTTCGAGGAGCAGGCCGGTGGCCGCGCCGTAGCCCAGGTCCTCCGGAAGGTTGCCGCGACCACCGCGTACCGCCCGGTGCACCAAGGTGCCGGGCAGCACCAGGGCCAACGACCAGTACGCCACGTACCGGAGTACGTCGGCGGCGGGCACGTCGGTGTGCCACCAGGCGACCGGCAGCGCGGCGAGGAGCACCAACCAGGGCAGTGCCACGACCACTGTGGAGCCGAGCGACCCGGCGGACCGTTGGCCTGGCTGCGGCGCGGGTGCCGGGGCTTGTCGTTCCATCAGCTGTCGCGAGTCAGCCACGGACGCTGCTCACCGTTGCGGTGGGGACCGGGGAGGTCAGCTCGGTGTCCGCCGAGTCCGCGCCGACGTGGTACGTCGGTCGACCCTGCACGGTCGCGTAGATTCGCCCGACGTACTCACCGAGCAGGCCGAGACAGACCAGTTGCACGCCGCCGAGGAGCAGGACCGCCACGAAGGTCGAGGTCCAGCCCGGGATGGTCAGACCACGCAGGTACGCTACGACGCCGAAGCCGATGAGGCCGAGACAGGCCAGGAAGCTGACCGCGCCGAGCCAGGTGGCGAGACGCAGCGGTGCTGCGGAGAAGTTGGCGATGCTGTCCCAGGCGAGCGCGATCATCCGGGGCAGTGGGTACTTCGTCTCGCCGGCCGCCCGAACCTCCCGGGAGTAGCGCACCTCAGCGGTGGGGAAGCCGAGCGCGGGCACCAGGAGCCGGTACACCGGCGTGCGTTCGGGCAGCTGACGCAACGTCTCGACGACGTCCCTGCTGACCAGCCGGAAGTCGCCGGCCTGGGCGGGCACGTCGGCACCGACGAGCCGCCGCATCAGTCGGTAGTAGAGCTGCGCGGTGCGCCGTTTGAACACGGTGTCCGTGCTGCGGTCGGCGCGTACGCCGTACACCACGTCGACGCCCTGTTCGCACGCCACCCGCAGCATCTCGGCGACCGTCTCCGGCGGGTCCTGCAGGTCGGCGTCGAGGCTGACCACCCACTGCCCGCGCGCGCGGTGCAGCCCGGCGGTGAGTGCCGCCTGGTGTCCGCTGTTGCGACGAAGCTGGACCAGGCGCAGTTGCGGCCAGTTCCGCGCCTGGCCGAACAGCACCGCGACGGTGTCGTCCCGGCTGCCGTCGTCGACGGCCACCACCTCGTAGTCGACGCTCAGCGCGTCGAGCACCGGACGCAGCCGGGCGATCAGGGCCGGGATGACCGCGGCCTCGTTGTACATCGGAATGACGACAGACAGCACCAACACTTACCGGCCCCGTTCCGGACGCAGGTGGCATCGAACGCACCTCGCGCAGGGTGCGGACGGTCACCGTTACCCGGCAACCTCACGGGCGGTCGGCCTCCTGTTGAACAGGACGTGAACGTCCACGCACGCCCGTCGGTACGAGCGGATGGCCGTTTTGTCACCCGGGGCGGCGTCCCAACTGATGGTCATGCAAGATCAGCCCTGTCTGATTCCGGCGTCGCCGGATCCTCCTCATCTTCGAGGCCAGCATGCGTAGATCCTTCCGCACCAGTTTCGTGACCGTCGTGCTGACCGGCGGTGCCCTGGTGGGCACCGCGTTGCCCGCCCAGGCGGACGCTCCGGCGACGCTCTACGTCCGGCAGAACGCCGCCACCGGCTGCTCCGACCAGTTCCCGGGCACGTTGGCGCAGCCGTTCTGCACCATCAGCGCCGCGGCTGCGGTGGTCACCGCCGGCCAGACGGTGGACGTCGGCGGCGGCAACTACCGGGAACGCGTCACCATCCCCGTGTCCGGCACGCCCGAGCAGCCGGTCACCTTCCTCACCAACGCCGTGGCAACCCTGATCGGCGCGACGGCCGGCTTCGTGATCAACGGCCAGCACGATGTCGTACTCCAGCATCTCCGCGTCGACGGGTCGGCCGCCAGCCTGCCGGGCCTCGACCTGCGCAACTCCTCACGGATCACCGTCCATGGCGGCAACTTCGCGATGGACGCCGCCTCGACCGCGCCCGCCGTCCAGTTGGCCGGCGTCACCACCTCGACGCTGACGCAGATCAACGCCAGTGGCGCGTCTCTGGCCACCGGGATCACCATCGACGCCGCGAGCAGCGACGTGATCGTCAAGTCCGCGAACGTGTTGAGCAGCCCTGGGGGGCAGACAGCCACCGGAGGCGTCGGCATTCGGGTCGACGGGCCGAGGGTCAGCATCCTGGACAGCAAGGTCAGCGGCTTCACCGGAGCAGCGGTCGTCGTCGGGGCGGGCGCGGTCGACACGGTGGTGGCAAACAACCAGATCGACGGTGGCCGTGGCCACGGGGTGCACAACAACGGCGGCACCGGCACGGCGATCACCAACAACACCATCAAGGACCGCTGCCGCGACGGCATCCGCGTCGACGGGGCCTCGTCCGGCGTCTCCGTGCAGAACAACGTGCTGATCACGAACGGCTACTTCAACCAGGGCTACTGCGACCCGGCGTTCCTCGACGGTGTCGAGATCGGCGTCTACGGCGGGGCAGTCGGCAAGACGGCTGTCGACTACAACAACGCCCACCACTACTACGACAACTCACCGGTGATCTACGCCTGGAACACCCGGATGGGTCTCGCCGCGTTCCGGACCGCGTCCGGCCAGGCCGCGCACGACCGCGAGACGGGACAGACCCGGGACGTCATCGACTCGGCGAACTCGGCCGCCCGTGGTTACCCGACCCTGGACCGAGCCGGCTGGCCGCGCGTCGACGACCCGGCCGTGCCGAACACCGGTGCCGGCCCGGTCACCTACGCAGACCGTGGGGCCGTGGAGACCGTCCGGGCCCCGGTGGTGTTGTTCGACCTCACCCTGAATCTCGGAGCGCGCTCGGTGACCGTGGACGCGTCCGCGTCCACCCCCGGCCTCAACCCGATCGCGTCCTACGAGTTCTCGTTCGGCGACGGCAGCGTCGTCACCCAGGCCAGCCCGATCGCCTCGCACGTGTACGCGAAGACGGACCGCTACCTCGTGAACGTCAAGGTCACCGGCACCGACGGTCGGTCGACGACCCGCAACGAGCAGGTAAGCATGCTGCGGCCGATCGGAACTGTGGGCCTGCGCGCCCAGTCCAACCGCCGCTACGTGAGTTACCAGACCGGCTCCGGGCTCCTGCCGAACCAGGCCGAACCGAGCACCATTGCGCAGTTCGACCTGACGGACGCCGGTGACGGCAAGGTCGCGCTCTTCTCCCGGGCGGTCGGGCGCTACCTCGCCATCTCCGACCTCGACAACACCACGTTGACCGCGAAGAGCACGCTCGTGGACAGCCGCGAGGCGTTCACGCTGGTGCGCAACAGCGACGGCACCATCAGCCTCCAGGCCCCCATCACCGCTAACTACGTGACCGCCGATCCCAGTGGCACCCTCCCGATGACGGCCAGCCGGCCCACCATCAGCACCTGGGAGAAGTTCCTCCAGGTCGTCGTACCGGACGCGAACCGATCCCTGAAGGCCCAGATCAACGGACGCTTCGTCAGCGCCGACGGCGCGGGGAGCAAGCCGTTGATCGCCTCCGCTCCCACCGCCAGCCTCTGGGAGCGGTTCGACGTGGTCGATCTCGGCAACGGGCAGGTAGGCCTCCTCGCCCGCGTCAACAACCGCTTCGTCTCCGCCGACGGCGCGGGCGCCAAGCCGCTGATCGCGAACGCCCCGACGGCAAGCACCTGGGAACGGTTCACCATGGTCCGCAACAGCGACGGCACGGTCAGCTTCAAGGCCACCATCAACAACAGGTACGCCAGCGCCGACGGCGCCGGCAGCAAGCCACTGATCGCCAACGGTCCATCCATCAGCACCTGGGAGAAGTTCACCCTCGGCTGAGCCCTGCCGCAGGATCGACGCCCGCCAGACCCCCGGGTCCGGCGGGCGTCGCCGTACGAGGGCCCGTTCAGCGCTCCAGGATCGCTGTCACGCCCTGACCACCGGCGGCGCAGATGGAGATCAGCCCGCGCCCGCTGCCCTTCTCGGCGAGCAGCTTCGCAAGCGTGGCGACGATCCGTCCGCCGGTCGCGGCGAACGGGTGCCCGGCGGCGAGCGACGATCCGTTCACGTTGAGCCGGTCGGTGTCGATCGCGCCCAGCGGCGCGTCCAGCCCGAGCCGGTCCTTGGCGAACTCCGGCGACTCCCAGGCGGCGAGGGTGGCCAGCACCTGCGACGCGAAGGCCTCGTGGATCTCGTAGTAGTCGAAGTCCTGCAACGTCAGCCCGGCGCGGGCAAGCATCCGGGGCACCGCGTACGCGGGTGCCATCAGCAGCCCCTCGTCGCCGTGCACGAAGTCCACCGCCGCCGTCTCCGACCAGCTGAACCAGGCCAGTACCGGCAGGCGGTGCGCCGCCGCCCACTCCTCGCTGGCCAGCAGCACCGTGGACGCGCCGTCGGTGAGCGGCGACGAGTTGCCGGCGGTCATGGTGGCCTGCTCGGCGTCCGGGCCGCGGGTGCCGAAGACCGGCTTGAGCGAGCCGAGCTTCTCCGCGCTGGTGTCCGGGCGCAGGTTCGCATCGCGGGTCAGCCCCAGGTACGGCGTCATCAGGTCGTCGAAGAAGCCCCTGTCGTACGCGGCGGCGAGCCGCTGGTGCGAGCGCAGCGCCAGCTCGTCCTGGGATCGCCTGTCGATCTGCCACCGCAGGGCGGTCTGGGCGGCGTGGTCACCCATGGACAGACCGGTACGCGGCTCGGCGTTGCGCGGGATCTCCGGCTTGAACGGTTGCAGTGGGCGCAGCTTCGCCGCGATCTTGAGCCGTTCACCGAGCGTACGCGCCGCGTTGAGCTTGAGCAGCGTGCGGCGCATCTCCTCGTTGACGGCGAGCGGGGCGTCGGAGGTGGTGTCGACACCGCCGGCGATGCCCACGTCGAGCTGGCCGAGGGCGATCTTGTTGGCGACCAGGATCGTCGCCTCCAGGCCGGTGCCGCAGGCCTGCTGGATGTCGTACGCCGGGGTGTGGGGGTCGAGCCGGGAGCCGAGGACCACCTCGCGGGTGAGGTTGAAATCCCGGGAGTGCTTGAGCACCGCGCCGGTGACCACCTCGCCGATGCGCTGCCCAGCAAGCCCGTAGCGGGCGACCAGGCCGTCGAGCGCCGCGCCGAGCAGGTCAGCGTTCGACGCGTCCGCGTAGCGGGAGTTGGAACGGGCGAAGGAAATGCGGTTGCCCCCGATGACCGCGACCCGCCGGATGCTCTGCACGATCCGCCTCCTCGACATGTGTTGCTCGAACCCTACTCGCCAGTAGGCTACGCCCATGACCGACAGGTACGCGAGCTTCGTCCAATCGGCCGCCGGCCGCGCGCTGGTCAAGCGCCTCGGGCTGCCCGATCCGCCCCGACTGCGCCGACACCACCCCGGCGACCCTCTGCTGCCCGGCCCGGCCCTGCTCGGCGCGGCCACCGGCGGCCGGTTCGCCGAGCCGGTCGCCAGGATCCTGACCACCGCCGGGGTCGAGCTGCGCGACACCGGCACCGCCGGCCCGCAGGACCGCTTCGGTGCCCTGGTGTACGACGCCAGCGGGATCACCGACTCGACCGACCTGCGCCAGCTCTACGACTTCTTCCACCCGCAGGCCCGGGCCGTGCTGCCCAGCGGGCGGGTGATCGTGCTGGGCAGGCCGCCGCAGGAGTGCGCGGCCCCCCGCGAGGCGACCGCCCAGCGTGCCCTCGAAGGGCTGGTCCGCAGCATCGGCAAGGAGTTCGGTCGCGGCACCACAGCGCAACTCGTCCAGGTGAGCGGAGACGCCACGGACGACGGCACCGTCACGAGCCTCGAATCGACGCTCCGGTTCCTGCTGTCCGGCCGGTCCGCGTACGTGTCGGGGCAGGTCATCCGGGTCGGCAGCGGCACGACGAGCGCCCCGGCCGACTGGGACCGACCGCTTGACGGGCAGGTCGTGCTCGTCACCGGCGCCGCGCGGGGGATCGGCGCGGCGCTGGCGAAGGTGCTCGCCCGCGACGGTGCGCGGGTGGTGGCCCTGGACATCCCGGCCGCCGGGGACGCCCTGGCGGCGGTGGCGAACGACATCGGCGGCAGCGCCGTCCAACTCGACCTGACCGCGCCGGATGCGCCGACCCGGCTCGCCGAGCACCTGGACAGCCGGCACGGCCGGGTCGACGTGGTGGTGCACAACGCCGGCATCACCCGGGACAAGACGCTCGGCCGGATGGACGCCGACAGGTGGGACCAGGTCATCGACGTCAACCTCTCCAGCCAGGAGCGGATCAACGACGTGCTGCTGGAGCGGGAGCTGATCCCGGCCGGCGGACGGATCGTCTCGGTCTCCTCGATCGCCGGGATCGCCGGCAACCGGGGGCAGACCAACTACGCCACGAGCAAGGCGGGCGTGATCGGGCTCGTCGACTCGCTCGCGCCGGCCCTGCGGGAGCGCGGGATCAGCGTCAACGCGGTGGCTCCCGGCTTCATCGAGACCCGCTTGACGGCGCGCATCCCGCTTGTCGTCCGCGAGGCGGGCCGGCGGATGAACAGCCTGGCCCAGGGCGGGTTGCCGGTGGACGTCGCCGAGACGATCGGTTGGCTGGCCTGGCCGGCCAGCGGCGCGGTGAGCGGAAACGTGGTCCGGGTGTGCGGCCAGAGCCTGCTGGGGGCGTGATGGGCACCCGCAGCCGTGTCGAACTGCCCCGGATGCCGGCGGCCGGGCCGCTGCACCGACGGGCGTTGCTCGGTGCGCTACCGGGCCTCGGCGGCGGGCGGCGCGGGCCCGACCTGCCGGCGGTCGAGGTGACGGTGGGCGGGGTGACTGTCGACCGGGCGCAGTTGGCCGACTACGACCGGGTCTGCGGGTTCCGGCTCAGCGATCGACTGCCCGCTACGTTTCCGCACGTCATGGGCTTTCCACTGGCGCTGCATCTGATGACCGCGCCGGACTTCCCCATCCCGCTGCTCGGCCTGGTGCACGTCGGCAACCGGATCACCACGCACCGCCCGATCACCGCCGACGAAACCCTCGACTTCACGGCGTACGCGGAGAACCTGCGCCCACACGACCGGGGGCGGCAGGTGGACGTGGTGCTTGTCGGCTCGGTCGACGGGGAGGAGGTGTGGCGCGGCGTCTCGACGTACCTCGGTCGGGAGCGTGAGGCGGGCGGGGGCGACCGGGGCGAACGTCCCGCCGCGCCGGCGGCCACCGCCCGGTGGCGGGTGGAGCCGAGCGTCGGTAGGGCGTACGCGCGGGTCTCCGGCGACCACAACCCGATCCACACCTCCCGACTCGGGGCACGGCTGTTCGGCTTCCGCCGGCCGATCGCGCACGGCATGTGGAGCAAGGCGCGCTGCCTGGCCGCACTGGAAGCCCGCCTGCCGGACGCGTACACCGTCGAGGTCGCCTTCAAGCTGTCCGTGCCGCTGCCGAGCACGGTGAGCTTCGCGCTCCTGCCGGACGGCGGGTTCACCGTGCACGACTCCCGCGGCCGACCACACCTGGCAGGTCTCGTGCGCTGAGCGCGCCCTGTGCGCGCCCCTTGGCAGGCGCGCACTTCTGCGCTAGGTTGTTCTCACAGCGAGATGTTCTCAGAATGAGAGAGACGCGATGAACGAGCAGGAGTTCCTGGCCGCGTACGACCCCCGGGCCTACCCGTCGGTCGCCGTGACCGTCGACGTGGTGGCACTGACCATCCGGGACGGTGCACTGCACCTGCTGCTGATCCGGCGCGGCGAGGCACCCTTCGCCGGGCACTGGGCGCTGCCCGGGGGCTTCGTCCGCCCCGACGAGGACCTGACCGCCGGTGCCCGACGGGAGCTGGCCGAGGAGACCGGGCTCGGCGGCGAGGCGCTGCGTCGCGTACACCTGGAGCAGTTGGGCAGTTACGGCGCTCCGGACCGTGACCCGCGTATGCGGGTCGTCTCGATCGCCCACCTCGCGTTCGCCCCCGACCTGCCCGACCCGGCCGCCGGCAGTGACGCCGACGAGGCGATCTGGCTGCCGGTGACCGCGTTGACGAGCCGGCAGCTCGCCTTCGACCACGGCCGGGTCATCGACGACGCGCTGGAACGGGCCCGCTCCAAGCTGGAGTACACCCCGCTCGCCACCCGCTTCCTCGCCGCCGAGTTCACCATCAGCGAGCTGCGCGCCGTCTACGAGACGGTCTGGGGGCACCCGCTGCACGCCGGCAACTTCCACCGCAAGGTGCTCTCCGTGCCGGGCTTCGTGGAGAGCACCGGCGCCAGCACCGAGCGCGGCGGCGCCCGGGGCGGGCCGCGCGCCCGGCTCTACCGGGCCGGCGACGCCCGCCTGCTGCACCCGGCGCTGCTGCGCCCGGCCCGCGAGGAGACGGTGCGGTGAGGGCCGCGGAGGCCATCGGCCTGGTCGCGGCGGCCCGCACCGACGCCGACCTGTTCGGCGCTGACCAGCCGGCCCGGCGCTACCGCGAGCTGGTCGCGGCCCTGCACCCCGACCACCTACCGGCCGACCCGGCGGTACGCGCCGAAGCCACCGAGGCGTTCATCCACGTCACCACCAGGTGGCGGGCCCGGCAGACCACAGTCCTCGGCGACTACCGACTCGGCGCGCTGGCCCACTCCGGTGACCTGGCCGACCTCTACGACGTGGGCGACAACCGACTGCTCAAGCTGCCCCGACGGCCCACCGACAACGACCTGATGGCCCGCGAGGCACACGCCCTGCGCACCATCGCCGAGCGCGGCGACCCCCGCTACCTGCCGTACGTGCCCCGACTCGTCGACGAGTTCCGACACCGCGACGCCGCCACCGGCGCGGATCGGCGGGTCAACGTGCTCGCCACCGCACCCGGCCTGCACGACCTCGACGAGGTGCGACGCGCGTACCCGGACGGGCTGGACGCCCGGGACGTGGCCTGGATGTGGCGGCGGCTGCTGGTGGTGCTCGGCCTGGCCCACCGGGCGGGGGTCGTGCACGGCGCGGTCCTGCCCCGACACGTGCTGATCGAGCCGGACGCCCACGGCGTGGTGCTCGTCGACTGGTGCCTCTCGGCCGCCGTCGGAGGCACCATCCCGGCGGTCGTGCCCGGCCACGGCTGGGACCCGGAGGAGGTCCTCACGAAACAGCCCTGCGGGCCGGGCACCGACATCGCGATGGCCAGCCACTGCATGAGCTGGCTGATGGGCCCGCGTGCGCCCCGCGAGCTGCACGCCTTCGCGCAGGGCTGCCGGCAACGGTCGCTGAACGCCCGGCCCGACGACGCCTGGCGGCTGCTGCGCGACCTCGACCAGGTGCTGGACCGCCTCTACGGGCCACGCACCTTCCGACCCTTCACCCTCACCCCCTAGGGAGCTGTCATGGGCAGTGGAATCTGGTCCACCGACGTGTACGACGCCGCCGACCGTTACCGCCGGTCCACCGGCAAGAGCGCCTTCTCCTACAGCGACAGCGGTGCGCGCACCGTGCACCCCGCGCTCGACCCCCGCGACGCGACCCGCGAGAGCCGCGACTCCGACGAGCACCCCCGCTCGACGCCCGTCGCGGTGCTCTTCGACGTGACCGGCTCGATGCGGACGGTCCCGCGGGTCCTACAGACCAAGCTGCCGCAGCTGCTCGGGCTGCTGCAACGGCAGGGCTACGCCAGCGACCCGCAGATCATGTTCGGCGCCATCGGCGACGCCACCTGCGACCGGGTGCCGTTGCAGGTGGGCCAGTTCGAGTCGGACAACCGGATGGACGACGACCTCGGCCGGATCGTCCTGGAGGGTGGTGGTGGCGGGCAGATGAGCGAGTCGTACGAGCTGGCCATGTACTTCATGGCCCGGCACACCGTCACCGACAACTGGGAGAAGCGTGGCCGGCGCGGCTACCTGTTCGTCATCGGCGACGAGTTGGCGTACCTCCGCGTGAAGGCTCGGGAGGTGGCCGGCTTGATCGGGGACGACCTCTCCGAGGACGTGCCGCTGCGACAGGTCGTCGACGAGGTGACCCGCCGCTGGGACACCTACTACCTGCTCCCCGCCGGCAGCCACTACGCCGGCAACGCGAAGGTGCTCGACTTCTGGCGGGACCTGCTGGGTCAGAACGCCGTCGTCCTCGACGACCTCGACGCGGTCTGCGAGACCATCGCGCTCACCATCGGCCTCGGCGAACAGGCAATCGACCTGGACGAGGGCCTTCGTGACCTGGACCGGGCCGGCTCCGCCGCCACCGGCACCGTGTCGAAGGCGCTGGCCCGTCTCGGCCGGGAACGGCGGGCCGAGGTGTCGACGCTGCCCGCCTTCACCGACACCGCCGGCGGGGTGACCCGGCTGTGAGGCACCTGGCGGTGGTCGACCTCGGGTACGGCGACGCCGGCAAGGGCACGGTGGTGGACTGGCTCTGCGCCACCCGTCAGGTGCACACGGTGGTCCGCTTCAACGGGGGCGCGCAGGCGGCGCACAACGTCGTGCTGCGCGACGGGCGGCACCACACGTTCGCGCAGTTCGGCGCCGGCACGTTCCATCCCGGTGTCGGTACGCACCTGTCCCGGCACGTGGTGGTGGACCCGTTGGCGCTCGCCGCCGAGGCCGACCACCTCGCCACGGTCGGGGTGCCCGACGCGCTCGATCGGCTGACCGTCGACGGGGACGCACTGCTCGCCACCCCGTACCACCGGGCCGCCAACCGGGCCCGCGAGATCGCCCGGGGGGCCGACCGGCACGGCTCCTGCGGGCTGGGGGTGGGCGAGGCCGTCGCGTACGGTCTCGCCCACCCCGACGACGCGCCACGGGTCGCCGACTGCCACCACCCGGCGCTGCTGCGCCGGCGGCTGACCACCCTGCGGGACCGGCTGACCGCCGAGCTGGGCCCGCTCGACGCGCCACCGATCGAAGACTGTCTGCCCGGGTTCACCGGGTTCACCGGGCGGGTCGCCATCGTCGACGGCGGTTGGCTCGCCGGGGCGCTGCGCGCCGGGACCTGCGTCTTCGAGGGCGCGCAGGGGGTGCTGCTCGACGAGTGGCACGGCTTCCACCCGTACACCACCTGGAGCACCACCACGTTCGGCAACGTCGACAGCCTGCTCGCCGAGGCGGGCCGACCCGGCGACGTGACCCGGATCGGGGTGCTCCGGCTGGTCACCACCCGGCACGGGCCCGGCCCGTTGGTGACCGAGGACCCGGCGCTGCCCTTCGCCGACCCGCACAACCCGACGAACCCGTGGCAGGGCCGGTTCCGGTTCGGCCACTTCGACGCGGTCGCCCACCGGTACGCCCTCGCGGCGGCCGGAGGCGTCGACGGCCTGGCGCTGACCCACCTCGACCTGGCCGGCCCCGACCTGCGCATCTGCCGCCGCTACGACACCACCGACCGGCTCACACCAGGCCCACCCGGCGACCTGGATCGGCAGGCCGCGCTGACCGCCCGCCTGCTGCGCTCCCGCCCGGTGTACGACGACCCACCGTCGGACTGGGCCGAGGCGGTGAGCACGGAGCTGGACACGCCCGTGGTGCTGACCTCGCACGGTCCGACCGCCGACGACAAGAGGACGCGCGGCCCGCTGCTCGCCCCGCCGACCCTGGCCCGCGCGACCTGACCCACCCGCACCCGTCCCGTCCCGTCCCGTCCCGTCGATCTTGCACTTTCGGACGTTGTTTTGCGGCTTTCGCAGGGGTTGGGCAGGACACAAAATGCAAGATCGGCGCGGGGAGAGGTGAGGGTTATCCCGCGGCTTCGGCCACCGGGCGGGTCGCACCCGGCGAGCATGGGGGCATGGACTCCGCGCTCGACCTGCTCCGACAGCTGGTCACCTCACCGTGGGTGTACCTGCTGATCTTCGGGCTCACGGCGGTCGACGCGTTCTTTCCGGCCGTACCCGGCGAGGCGGCCGTCATCACCGCTGCCGTGCTCTCCACCAGCGGAAATCCCAAGCTGGCGGCGGTGATCGTCGCCGCCGCGCTGGGCGCCTGCGCCGGTGACCACGTCTCGTACGCCATTGGGCGCGGTGGTGGCGCGAGACGCCTCGCCGGATTTCCCGATGGCAGCCGCCGACGGGCCAGCTCGGAGTGGGCCCGGCGCGCGCTGAACCGGCGCGGCGGGCTGATCCTGACCACCTCCCGGTATCTGCCGGGCGGGCGGACCGCCGTCACCCTCACCATGGGCGCGGTGCGCTATCCCCGCCGGGCGTTCCTGCTGTACGACGCGATCGCGGCGATCACCTGGGCCCTGTACTGCGGGCTGCTCGGCTACTTCGGTGGGCTGGCGTTCGAACGGCACCCCGTCAAGGGCGTCCTCGCCGGGATCGGCCTGTCGGTGATCGTCACGCTCGGGATCGAGGGCATCCGTTGGCTGCGCCACCGGGCGCGCCGCCGCGCCGCCACCACCACCGACCGGGCCGGATCGACCTGACACTCGTCACAGCAGGTCGGCGTCGTGCACGATGATGGCCACCTGCACCCGGTTGCCCGCGTGAAGCTTCGCAAGCGCCCGGCTGACGTGCGCCTTGACGGTGGCCTCGCTCATCGTCAACCGCCGGGCGATCTCCGCGTTGCCGTGCCCGCGCGCCACCTCCCGGACGATCGCCAACTCCCGCTCGGTCAACGGTGCGAGCCGCGCCCGAGCCGCGTCCCGGCGGGCCGGACCACGCTCGGCGAACGAGCTGATCAGGCGCCGGGTCACCGTCGGGGCGAGCATCGCGTTTCCGGCGGCCACCGTGCGGACGGCCGCGGCCAACTCGCGGGGCGGGGTGTCCTTGAGCAGGAAGCCGACCGCGCCGGCCCGCAGCGCCCGGTGCACGTACTCGTCGAGGTCGAAGGTGGTCAACATGATCACCTTCGGGCCGGCGGCGACCACCTCGGGCGCGACGGTCAGCCCGTCGACCCCCGGCATCCGCACGTCCAGCAGCACCACGTCGGGGCGTAACCGCTGGGCCTGCTCCAACGCCCCGACGCCGTCCGCCGCCTCACCGACGACAGTGATGTCCTCCGCCGCCTCGAGGATCAGCCGCAGCCCGGCCCGGACCAGCTGCTCGTCGTCGACCACCACCACCCGGATCACGCCGCGCCCGCAAGCGGGATCAGGGCCCGGACCAGGAAGCCGCCGTCCACCGGAGTCGCCTCCAACCGGCCGCCGAGCAACTCCACCCGCTCACGCAGCCCGAGGATTCCCTGCCCGGCACCGGGCAGCGTCGGCCCACCCTCGGACGGGCCGTTACGGACCAGCACCTCCAACCCGTCAGGCAGGAAGCGCAGACAGACGGTCGTCTCGGCGTCGGCCGCGTGCTTACGCACGTTCGTCAGCGCCTCGCGGACCACCCGGTACGCGGTACGCCCCAGCGTCGCCGGTAGTGCCGTCGGCACGCCCTCGTCCTGCCGGGACACCCGAAGCCCGGCGGCACGGGACTCCCCGATCAACTCGTCCAACGTGTCGATCCCTCGCTCCGGCGTCACGGCCGGGTCGGCCTGGCGCAGCACGCCGAGCACCTCGCGCAGGTCGGTGAGCGCCTGCCGACCGGTCGTCCGGATCAGCGCGGCGGCCTCGACGGTCGCCGGATCCACGGCGGTCACCTCAAGCGCCCCGGCATGCACCACCATCAGCGAGACCCGGTGCGCCACCACGTCGTGCATCTCCCGGGCGATCCGGGTCCGTTCCTCGGCGCGGACCCGGTCGGCGCGGGCCTCCTGCTCGCGTTCCAGCCGCTCGGCCCGGTCCCGCAGGGCGGCGAGCGTGTCCCGGCGGGCCCGCACCCAGAGGCCGAGGACCAACGGCAGCCCGACCAGGCAGGCGGCGAGCAGCAGCACGTTGCCGCTTGATGCGGTGGTCATCCGGCGTACGCCGCCCACCGCAAGCCCGACCAGCACCCCGCCGGCCAGCACCCCGGCCGCACCGGCGAGAAACCCGGCGAGTCGGCGACCGCGCAGCCGCAGACCCGCCTGGTACGAGGCCAGCACCCCGGCGGCCGCCGCGGCGAGCACCAACCAGCCGACCGCCGCAGCCAGGAACAACGGCCAGCGACGGGTACGGACGGCGCCAGCCGCCCACGCCGAGCCCAGCGCGATCAGCAGCACGACCGCGCCCGGCAGCGGTGAGCGGACCCCGATGTCACCTGTCGCGCTGGCCCCGACCGCTGCCCCGACCGTGCCGGCGAGCAGCAGCGGGCCGTACCGCTTGACGACCCGCCGGAGGGCGACGGCGCTGGAGGCCACGGAGCGAGCCTAGGGCTCGGCCGACGGATCGGGTCGCCCCGCTGCTCCGTACCCGGGTGAGGTGGGGGATGACCCCGACCCGCGCTCCGGGCCGGACGACACCTAAGTAGTGCCGCCGGCCTGACCACTGGCCGATGTCGACAGCCGCCGCCCCGACGAGCATCGGAATCATGGATCTGCTCGACCTGCTGCACGACACGATGTCCTCGCCCTGGGTGTACCTGGCGATCTTCGCGATCGCGGTGCTGGACGGCTTCTTCCCGGTGGTGCCGAGCGAGACGGCGGTGATCACCGCGGGGGTGTTCGCGGCCTCCGGGGCGCCGTACCTGCCGGCGGTGATCCTGGTGGCCGCCGCCGGGGCGCTCGTCGGCGACCACATCTCGTACGCCATCGGACGTGGCGGCGGCACCCGGCTGCTCGACCGGTTGCCGCCCGAGGGTCGACGGCGGGCCGCCATCGACCGGGCTCGCCGGGGGATCGCCACCCGGGGAGGACTGATCCTCACCGTGGCCCGCTACGTTCCCGGCGGCCGGACCGCCGTCACCCTCACCATGGGTGCGGTGGGTTATCCCCGGCGACGGTTCCTGGCCTTCGACGCGCTTGCCGCCGGCTCCTGGGGGCTCTACTCGGCGCTTGTCGGCTACCTCGGTGGGCTGGCCTTCGAGCAGGACCCGCTGCGTGGTCTCCTGCTCGGTCTGGGTCTCGCCCTGACGGTGACGGTGGTCGTCGAGGTGGTCCGCTGGCTCCGGGGGCGAGATCGGGCGGCGCGGGCCGCCCAGCCGGGCATCGACGCTGTCTCCGCCGGGACCGTCAGTCGGCCGGCGGACACCAGGTGACGCCGTGCAGGAGTTGGGCGGCACCGAGCCAGGCCACGTTCATCATCCGGGTGGCCGTCTTCTCCGGGTCGGCGTCCGGATGGTCCGCGAGCCAGTCGGCAAGCGACTCGGTCGCGCCGACCAGGGCGTACGCGACGACTTCCAGGTCGAGAGCGGCGATCTCGCGACCTTCGGCACGCAGTGCGTGGTCGAGCATCCCGGCGACCACCTCGACCAACCGGGTCCGCATGGTGGCCAACTCGCCGGCGAACGGCTGCTCGCCCCGCGCCTGCCGGTAGAGCACCGCCCACCCGTCGCGATGGGCCCCGACGAAGCCGAAGAACGCCCGCAGCCCACGCCAGAGCCGCTCGTCGGCCGGCAGGTCGGGGGCCGCCGCCCCGGCGATGGCCTGCATCATCCGGGTGCCCTCCCGGTGCAGGCAGGCGACGAAGAGCTCCTCCTTGGTGCCGAGGTACGCGTACACCATGGGTTTGGAGATGCCGGCGTCCTCCGCGATCTCGTCCATGCTCGCGGCGTGGAAGCCGCGCCGGGAGAAGACCTTGACGGCCGCGTCGAGCATCTGCTGCTCGCGGACGGCGCGCGGCAGGCGCTTGAAGGCGGGGACGCTGGACACCTTGCGAGCATACCTACTCGTGCGTAGGGTTACGCGCGAGTAGCCAAATCTTCCGGAAGGCGCACCTGATGACTGACTTCGACCCGGCCACCTTCGCCAACGTCGGCCCCAAGGAGTTCGCCCAGCTGGTCAAGTCCACCCCGGACGACAAGATCGCCCAGGTGATGTCCGGTGACCTGCGCGGCAAGGTCCTCGGCGAGGTGTTCGGCCGGATGCCGTCGCTGTTCCGCGCGGACCGGGCCGGCTCCACCAACGCGGTCATCCACTGGATCATCACCGGTCGCCCCGACGGCGGCAGCGACACCTACGAGGTGGTCATCGCAGACGGCACCTGCGTCGTGAACGAGACCCCGCAGCACGACCCGAAGCTGAGCCTCACCATGGGCCCGGTCGAGTTCCTGAAGATCGTCTCCGGTGGCGCGAACCCGGTGATGATGTTCATGACCGGCAAGTTGAAGGCGAAGGGCGACCTCGGCCTCGCCGCCAACATCGCCAACCTGTTCGACATCCCCAAGGCCTGACATGGCTGAGTTCTCGCTCGACCTGAACGAGGAACAGCGGGATCTACGCGACTGGGTGCACGGCTTCGCCGCCGAGGTCGTGCGCCCGGCCGCCGCCGAGTGGGACGAGCGCGAGGACACCCCGTGGCCGGTGATCCAGGAAGCCGCCAAGGTCGGTCTCTACGGCTTCGAGTTCCTCGCCACCTGCTGGGCCGACCCGACCGGGCTCTCCCTGCCGATCGCCAGCGAGGAACTCTTCTGGGGTGACGCCGGCATCGGCCTGAGCATCTTCGGCACCTCGCTCGCCGTCGCCGCCATCTACGGCGCCGGCACCCCGGACCAGATGGTCGAGTGGGTGCCGCAGTGCTTCGGCGACGTCGACTCACCGGCAGTCGCCGCCTTCTGCACGAGCGAGCCCGAGGCCGGCTCCGACGTCGGCGCGATGCGCACCCGGGCCGTCTACGACGAGGCCACCGACGAGTGGGTGCTCACCGGCCAGAAGGCGTACGCCACCAACGGCGGCATCGCCGGAGTGCACGTGGTCACCGCCTCCGTCGACCCCACGCTCGGCTCCCGGGGCCAGGCGGCGTTCGTCGTACCACCCGGCACGCCCGGCCTGGCCGCCACCCGCAAGCTGCGCAAACTCGGCCTCCGTGCGTCGCACACCGCAGACGTCTTCCTCGACGGGGTACGCGTACCCGGCCGCTGCCTGCTCGGCGGCAAGGACTCGCTCGACGAGCGGTTGGCCCGGGCCCGCTCCGGACAGCGGGCCAGCGGGCAGGCCGCCATGCGCACCTTCGAGCTGTCCCGACCCACCGTCGGCGCGCAGGCGCTCGGCGTGGCCCGGGCCGCCTACGAGTACGCGCTCGACTACGCGAAGGACCGGGTCCAGTTCGGACGCCCGATCATCGAGAACCAGGCGGTCGCGTTCGCGCTCGCCGACATGCGGACGGAGATCGACGCGGCGCGGCTCCTGGTCTGGCGGGCCTCGTGGATGGGCCGCAACAACCGCCCGTTCACCGCCGGCGAAGGGTCGATGTCCAAGCTCAAGGCCGGTGAGGTGGCGGTGTCGGTCACCGAGAAGGCGGTGCAGCTACTCGGTGGGGCCGGCTTCCTGCGTGACCACCCGGTCGAGCGCTGGTACCGGGACGCCAAGATCTACACCATCTTCGAGGGCACCTCGGAGATCCAGCGACTTGTCATCTCCCGGGCGATCTCCGGGATGCAGATCCGCTGACCGCCGTCGGCCCGACCCCTCCGCAACAGGTCGGGCCGACGGCGGCCCGGATTCCACGATCTGTGCCGTCTTCGTCACCCCGTGCCGACGCCAACTGGGCCTTCAGCCGCGCCCAGTGCATGATCAAGGAAAGAAGCCCTGATGGACGGGGATACGCCGCCCCGTCCGCGCACCGCCCCTAGGAGGTCTGCGGCATGGACCTGCCGTTCATGGTCGCCACCCTGACCCGTCGTGGACTGCTCACCCCCGGCAGCCCGGTCCGGGTCGCCTCGCAGCTCAACGCGTTGCGGACGTGGGGATGGAGCCTGGCAGGCGAGCTACGCCAGGCTGCCGCCCGGGACCCGGGCCGCCCCGCCGTCATCGACGAGAACGGCGTCGAACTGACCTACCAGGACCTGCTCGACCGGGCCGAACGGATGGCCCGCTCGATGCGGGCCGGGCTCGGCGTGCAGGCCGGCGACCGGATCGGCGTCCTCTGCCGCAACCACCACGGGCTGATCGAGACGATCGTCGCCGCCACCCTGCTCGGCGTCGACGCGGTGCTCGTCAACACCGGGCTCAGCGCCGCCCAACTGGGCACCGTCGCCGAGGAACAGCGGCTGCGGCTCCTGGTGCACGACGACGAGTTCGCCGAGCGGGTCCTCGGCCTCCCCGCCGAACTGCCCCGACTCGACGAACGCGCCCGCGAGGAGTTGGTGGCCGGGGCGCTGCCGGGTGACCTGCACCCGCCGGAGCGCGACGGCCGGATCATCGTGCTCACCTCCGGCACCACCGGTACGCCCAAGGGCGCCCGCCGGCCGACGCCGAGCGGCTTCGGCCCGTTGGTCTCCATCATCGACCGCATCCCCCTGCACGCCCGGGACCGGGTGATGATCGCCGCGCCGATCTTCCACACCTGGGGACTCGCCGCCCTCCAGGTCTGCCTGGCGCTGCGGGCCACGATCGTGCTGCACCGTCGCTTCGACCCGGCCGCCACCCTCGCCGCCCTGACCGCGCAGCGCTGCGACGCACTCTTCGCCGTACCGGTGATGCTGCAACGGCTGCTGGAGGTGCCCCCACCGGAACCGCGGCCGGCGCTCACCGTCGTCGCGGTCAGCGGCTCCGCCCTCCCCGGTGGGCTGGCCCCGAAGTTCATGGACGTCTACGGAGACGTCCTCTACAACCTCTACGGGTCCACCGAGGTCTCCTGGGCCTCCATCGCCAGCCCGCAGGACCTGCGTCACGCGCCCACCACCGCTGGCCGCCCACCGCACGGGACCCGGCTGGAGATGCTCGACGACGACGGCCAGCCGGTGCCGGAGGGCCGGGTCGGGCGGATCTTCGTCGGCAACGAGATGCTCTTCGAGGGCTACACCTCCGGTGCCGGCCGGGAAACCCACGACGGCCTGCTCGACACCGGCGACCTCGGCCGGCTCAACGCCGACGGGCTGCTCTTCGTCGACGGTCGCGCCGACGACATGATCGTCTCCGGAGGCGAGAACGTCTTCCCGTCCGAGGTGGAAGACCTGCTCGCCCAGCTGCCGCAGGTCCGCGAGGCAGCCGTGATCGGCGTACCCGACCCCGAGTACGGCCAGCGCCTGTCCGCGTTCCTCGCCCTGCACCCCGGGGAGACGCTCGACCCCGAGGCGGTACGCGAGTACGTCCGGCACTTCCTGGCCCGGTTCAGCGTCCCCCGAGACGTGATCTTCGTGAAGTACCTGCCCCGCAACGCCACCGGCAAGGTGCTCGCCCGCGAACTACGCCGCTACTACGGCTGACGGTGGTGAGGCGCGTCGTTACCGCTGCCCGCTGCGGAGTTCAGCCGGGAATCGTGATGCGATCCTCGATCGCAGCGGCGGCGATGTCGGTACGGTGCTGCGAACCGGCCAACTCCACCCCGTCGACAAGCACGTACGCGGCATCCCGCGCGGCGGCCAGGTCGGCGCCGGTGGCCGTACCGCAGAGGACCCGGCCGCCGGCGGAGAGCAACGCGCCGTCGCTGGCCCGGCGGGCGGTGCCCGCGTGGATGATGCCCGGACCCTCCGCGCCGGTGATCACGTCGCCGGTGCGCGGCGCCGCCGGGTAGCCCGACGAGGCGAGCACCACCGTCACGGCGCTGCCGTCCCGCCACCGCAACGGCGGGTGCTCGGCCAACGTGCCGGTGGCCGCAGCGTGGAGCAGCCCGCCAAGCGGCGACTCCAGCAGCGCGAGCACCACCTGGGTCTCCGGGTCACCGAAGCGCGCGTTGAACTCGATCACCCGAGGGCCGGCGGCCGTGATCGCGAGCCCGACGTAGAGCAGCCCCGCGAACGGGGTGCCCCGGCGACGCATCTCCACGAGCGTCGGGTGCACCACGTCCCGCATCACGTCGTCGACCAGATCGGGCGGGGTCCAGGACAGCGGCGCGTACGCCCCCATACCGCCGGTGTTCGGCCCGGTGTCACCGTCGCCGAGCCGCTTGAAGTCCTGCGCCGGCAGCAGCGGCAGCGCCGCCTCGCCGTCGGTGACCACGAAGAGGCTGACCTCCGGGCCGTCGAGGAACTCCTCGACCACGACCCGTCCACACTCGCGGGCGTGCGCCAACGCGGCAGCCCGGTCGTCGGTCACCACCACGCCCTTGCCGGCGGCGAGCCCGTCGTCCTTCACCACGTACGGTGCGCCGAACTCGTCGAGCGCCCGAGCGGTGCTCTCCTCGTCCGTGCAGACGTACGCCCTGGCGGTCGGCACGCCGGCGGCGGTCATCACGTCCTTGGCGAACGCCTTCGAACCCTCCAACTGGGCGGCCGCACCGGACGGGCCGAACACGGCGATGCCCTTGGCGCGTACCGCGTCGGCGACTCCGGCGACCAACGGCGCCTCGGGCCCGATCACCACCAGGTCAGCCGCCGTCTCGACGGCCAACGCCGCCACCGCGGCCGGGTCCGTCGGAGTCACCGTGCGCAGCTCAGCCACGCTTGCGATCCCCGGATTGCCCGGAGCGGCGACAACCGCGGAAACCCCCGGATCGCCGACCAGCCCGAGCGCGAGCGCATGCTCCCGCCCGCCACCACCCACCAAAAGAACCCGCACGCCCGAGATCCTACTGCCCCCACCACCCCCACCCACCCCACCGCCTCCCCCACCCCCACCCACCGCCCACCCACCCCCACC
>NZ_JBSGIV010000023.1:0-92430 GCF_053605225.1 Micromonospora sp. NPDC003944 | reverse complement strand
CGGTGATCAAGAGGTTTGCGTCACGACACGCCGTCGGCATGACGCAAACCTCTTGATCACCGCGGTGGGTCGGGGTGGGGTGGGGGTGGGGGGGTTGGGCGCGGTGGGTGAGGTGGGTTAGGTGGGGGTGGAGAGGGCTGCGTTCAGCTCGTCGGGGGAGTTGAACTGGTCTGCTGGTAGGGCTTGCAGCATCTGCAGCATTGCTGTGCTGGCCCCGTTCTCCTGGCCCCAGCGGATCAGGTCCTCCCGGGAGACCGGGTAGTCGAGCCCGGCCAGGTACTCCTGCAACTGCACCCCGGTGACGGTCATGTCGGCCGGCTACCCGCTCGCGGTGGTCGTACACCGGCTTGGTCGGCAGCCACGACGGCCCGGCGGCCGGCGTGTCGGCCCGCGACGCGCCCACGGTTTGCCGGAGCGGCGGCCGGGTAGCCGCTGGCATGCTGGTTCAGCGGCTCGGCGCGCCGAGCGACTTCGACCCGTTGCTGGAGCGCGTTCGGAACGCCCGGGTGGTGATGATCGGCGAGTCCACCCACGGCAGTTACGACTACTACCGGTTGCGTGAGCAGCTCACCCGCCGGCTCATCGCGGAGTGTGGTTTCTCCTTCGTCGCGGTGGAGGGTGACTGGCCCGACTGTGATCGGGTGCACCGTTCGGTGACGGCCGCCCCGGGTGGCGCACTCGAACCGCAGCTCGCACTCGACCAGTTTGAGCGATGGCCGACCTGGATGTGGGCCAATGCCGAGGTGGCCCGGTTCGCCAGTTGGCTGCGCTCCTGGAACGTGGAGCGGCCGGAGGAGCAACGGGCCGGGTTCCACGGGCTCGACGTGTACAGCCTCTGGGAGTCGATGCAGGCGATCTTCGACTACCTGGGGGAGGAGGACCCGAAGTCACTCGAGGCGGCGCAGGACGCGTACCGGTGCTTCGAGCCGTACGGCAGGAGGGTCGAGGAGTACGGCGCGGCAAGCCGGTTCGTCTCCGCCCGCTGTGAGGAGGAGGTCGTCCGGTTGCTCGCCCGGACCCGTGAACACGCCCTCTCCGATGGCCCGGACCGCTTCTCGGCCTGGCAGAACGCAGAGGTGGTGGCCGGTGCCGAGCGCTACTACCGGGCGATGGTGGCCGGCGGGCCCGACTCGTGGAACATCCGCGACACCCACATGCAGGACACTCTGGACCGGCTGCTGGACCGCTACGGCCCGGATGCCCGGGGCATCGTCTGGGCGCACAACACGCACGTCGGGGATGCGCGGGCCACCGACATGGCCGCCGACGGGATGGTCAACATCGGTCAGTTGGCCCGGGAGCGGCACGGCGAGGACGCGGTGGCCCTGGTCGGCTTCGGAAGCTACCGGGGCACGGTGATCGCCGCACCCCGCTGGGGGTCGCCGCCCGAGGCGATGGTGGTGCCCCCGGCCCGGGAGGGGTCGATCGAGCGGCGGCTGCACGAGCTGATGCCGGAGCGGGCGGTGCTGATCTTCGGCGGCGACGACCAGCCGGGCTGGGTCACCGACACCGTGGACCACCGGGCGATCGGGGTGGTCTACGACCCGTCGTTCGAGTCCTGGGGCAACTACGTGCCGACACGGCTCGGCGACCGCTACGACGCGTTCATCTGGTGCGACGACACCACAGCTCTGCACCCGCTGCCGGTGCCGGCCGTCCCGGGCGAGATGCAGACCTACCCGGCGGGCGTCTGACCCACGGTCGGTCGTGCCTCATTGCGGCGATCATGGAGTTGTGGTGCTGGACGAAGGCCTCTGATCGGGGCACGACGGGCACCACAACTCCATGATCGACCGGGTGGGGCGGGTCAGACGTGGGTCGGGGTGCGGTCTTCGAGGTGGGAGCGCAGGCCCTCGCCTTCGATGTCCACGTTGGGCAGGGCGCGGTCGAGCCAGCGGGGCAGCCACCAGGCGCGGTCGCCGAGCAGTGACATCACCGCCGGGACGATTGTCATCCGGACCACGAACGCGTCGATGGCGACACCGATGGCGAGCGCGAAGCCCATCGACTTGATCACCGGGTCCTCCAGAAAGACGAAGCCCCCGAAGACCGAGATCATGATCAGCGCGGCGGCCGTGACCACCCGTGCGCCGTGCCCCATGCCGCTGATGGTGGCCTGTCGGGCCGTCTCACCGTGGACGAAGTCCTCCCGCATCCGCGACACCAGGAACACCTCGTAGTCCATGGCGAGGCCGAACAGGATGCCGATGAGCAGGATCGGCAGGAAGCTGATCAGCGGGCCGGGCGTGTCCAGGCCGACGAGGTCGGCGAGGTGCCCCTGCTGGAAGACGGCCACCGTGATGCCGAACGTGGCGGCGACGGTGAGCAGGAAGCCCAGCGCCGCCTTGACCGGCACCAGCAGAGAGCGGAACACGAGCATCAGCAGCAGCACCGAGAGCCCGACCACCAGCAGCAGGTAGACCGGCAGCGCGTCGGAGAGCTTCTCGGAGACGTCGATGCCGATCGCGGTGACGCCGGTGAGCAGCACGTCCGCGTCGGAGATTCCGCTCACCGCGCCGCGGATGTCGTGCACCAGGGTCTCGGTGGCCTCGTCGGTCGGGCCGGTCTTCGGCACCACGCCGAGCAGCGCGGTCCGGCCGTCCGGGCTGAGCTGCGGCGGTGCCACCGCGAGGACGTTCTCGGTGCGCTGGAGCAGGGCGGTGACCTGCGGCACGGCGGCCGAGGTGGCCTGTGGCGTGTCACCGGCGACCACCACCGCGAGCCGGCCGGTGAAGCCTGCTCCGAAGCCCTCGACGGTCAGGTCGTTGGCCACCCGGGCGGGTGAGCCGACGGCGGCCGTCGCGGCGCCCGGCAGGGCCAGCCGCATGTCCGGCGTGGGCAGCGCGAGCAGCCCCAGGCCGAGCAGACCGACCAGGATGACCGGTACGCGGAAGCGGGTGATCATCCGTGCCCAGCGGAAGCCGAACCGGTTGCGGTCCTCGGTCGTGGTCGTCGTCGTCGGCGCGGTCGGCCGGTCGGTGACGTCCGAGTCGTCCTCGTCGGAGGTGGCGGTGGCGGTGGCGGTGGGGACGGCACGCAGCCGGCGGGGGAGCACCCGACGGCCGGCGAAACCGAGCAGCGCCGGCTGGAGGGTGATGGCGACGAGCACGGCGACGGTGACCGTGCCGGCGGCGGCGAGACCCATCACGGTGAGGAACGGGATGTCCACCACGGCGAGCCCGGCCAGGGCGATGACCACTGTCGCGCCGGCGAAGACCACGGCCGAGCCGGCGGTACCCACGGCCCGGCCGACCGCCTCCTCCGGGGACAGGCCGTCGAGCAGGTTCTGCCGGTGCCGGGAGGTGATGAAGAGCGAGTAGTCGATGCCGACCGCGAGACCGAGCATCAGCGCCAGGATCGGTGCGGTGCTGGTGAGCTGGATGGCGCCGCTCAGCGCGAACAGGCCGGCCATGCCGGCGCCCACGCCGATCAGCGCGTTGAGCATCGTCATGCCGGCGGCGACCAGGGAGCCGAACGTGATGATCAGGACGATCGCGGCGACGAGGACGCCGAGCGCTTCGGTGGAACCGATCTCCGGCTCACCGCCGAGCACCTCGCCGCCCGGTGCGACCTGCCAGCCCTGTGCCTTGGCCGCCGCGCCAACCTGCTCGTACGCGGTGCGCTGCGCGTCGGTGACGTCGTCCCCGCCGGTGGCGAACTGGACCTGGACCAGCGCGTACCGGCCGTTCGGTGAGACCGCGCCGACCTGGAGCGGGTTGACCGCGCCGACCACGCCGGGCAGTGTCGACGCCTGCTGGACGAGTTCCTGCACCACGGCCTGACCCTGCGGGGTGGCCAGTTGGCCGTCGGCGGGTGCCTTGATCGCGATGGTGCCGGTGGCGCCGCTCGCCGCGGGGAACTGGTCGGCCAGCAGGTCGAGCGCGCGTTGGCTCTCGGTGCCGGGCATGGTGAAGTTGCTCGCCGTCGGGCCGCGCAGGGTCGCCGCGGCCAGGCCGGCGACGACGAGTACGACGAGCCAGAGCGCGACGACGAGCCGTCGCCGGCGCAACGCGCCCCGGCCGAGCCGGTAGAGCAGGGTGGCCATCAGGAGTCCTTGTCCTCGGTCGTGGGTGGATGGGGCAGGGCTGTGTCGACGGGTTCGACGGCCCGCCGGGCGAGGGTGAGCAGGGCGAGGCGCAGTTCGTCGTCGGGGATGTCGGCGAACTCGGCGCACGCCTCGGAGATGCCGGCGAGCAGCACCAGCGCGGCGATCCGGGCGCCCGGCCGGTCGGAGTGCCCGGCGAGGGCGTCCCGCAGCCGGTCGGAGATCTGCTGGATGTGCGCGAAGGCCGGCTGGCACAGCAGCTCGGGGAACTCGCCGCGTAGTACCGCGATCTCCTGCCGGAACCGGACCGCGAGGTCGACGAAGCCCTGGGCGGCGACCTCCTGGGCGGCCGCTCCGGTCAGGCCGGTGAGCTGGTCGTCGAGGTCGCGAAGGACGCCGATCGCGGGTGCCATCAGCTCGGCGAGAAGGGCTTCCTTGTTGGCGAAGTGGTACAGCACGGTGGCCTTGGAGCATCCGACCTCGCGGGCGATGTCCTGCAGGGAGGTGCCCCGGTAGCCGGTCACCGTGAACCGCCGCGCCGCCGCGGCGAGGATCTCGCCGTGCGTGTCGGGTACCGCTCTGACCATGCCGGGTCCACCTCCCGCAGACCAGCATGCCTGACCGATCGGTCAGACCCTGACCGATCGGTCAGACGGAAGCGGTGGCGTTCACCACACCCCGAGCGGGTTTCAGTCGGCGTGCTGGGCGTCGTACCTGGTCCGCGCCTCGGCGATGGCCCGGCGGTGCCGCTCGGCCCAGCTGGTCAGCGCGACAAGCGACTCGTAGAGCTCCAGCGCCATCGGGGTGGCGGTGTATTCGACCTTGGGCGGGACGGTCGGGTAGACCGTGCGGTGCAGCAGGCCGTCCCGTTCCAGGTTGCGCAGCGTCAGCGTGAGCATCCGGCGGCTGATCCCCTCGACGTCCCGCTCCAGCTCGGTGAACCGCACCGGCCCGTGCGAGGCGGCCACGAGGATGCCGATGCTCCACTTGCCGCCGACCCGGTCCAGAACCTCGCGGACGGTGCACGCCCGAGCCTGGCCCGGGGTGAACGGCACGTTCTCGGCCGTGCAGGTCAGCTCGGCCTTCACCAGCGCGGACACATCGCTGTTCCTCTGGGACATCAAAGTGCCTCCTTCCGCTCCGGTTCATGGTCACAGACGATGACCTCGGTAACAAACCGTGCACCAAGGAGGAATCTCGTGGACCGTGTCGTTCCATCCCGCTGGCCGGCGCTGCTGGTGCTCTGCGCCGGCAGCCTGATGATCATTCTGGATGGCACCGTCGTCGCGGTGGCGCTACCCGCCGTGCAGCGCGACCTGGGCTTCACCCCCGCCGGCCTGGCCTGGGTCGTCAACGCGTACCTCGTGGCCTTCGGCGGGCTGCTGCTGCTCGCCGGTCGGCTCGGCGACCTGCTCGGCCGACGGCGGGTCTTCCTGGCCGGCGTAACGCTCTTCACGGCGGCGTCGTTGGCCTGCGCCGTCGCCACCGGGCCGGCCCTGCTCGTCGGGGCGCGGTTCGGGCAGGGTGTCGGCGGGGCGCTGGCCATGGCGGTGAGCCTCGGCATGATCGTCCGGCTCTACCCCGAACCGGCCGAGCGGGCCCGTGCCATCGCCGTCTTCAGCTTCACCGGCGCGGCCGGTGCGTCGGTGGGCACGGTCGCCGGAGGGGTGCTCACCCAGGCCGCCGGTTGGCGGACGATCTTCCTGGTCAACGTGCCGATCGGAGCGGTCATCCTGTTCGCCGCCCTGCGTCGCCTCCCGGCCGAACGGGGGATCGGCCTGCGGGCCGGCCTGGACCTGCCCGGCGCGTTGCTTGCCACCGCCGGTCTGATGGCCGCCGTGCTGGGCATCGTGGGGACCGGCGAGCACGGCTGGACCAGCCCTCGGACGCTCGGCGCGGTGGCCCTCGCGGCGCTGCTGCTCGGCGGGTTCGCGCTGCGTCAACGGGTGGCGACGACCCCGCTGGTGCCGTCCCGGGTGTTGCGCGTCCCGGGTCTGGTGGCGGCGAACTCCGTGCAGTTCCTCATGGTCTGCGCGTACTTCGGGTTCCAGTTCCTGCTCGCCGTGGAACTGCAACTGGTGTTGGGGCTGGACGCCGCCGCGACCGGCTGGGCCTTCCTGCCCACCCCGGTGGTGATCGCCGTGGTCTCACTGGGCCTGGCCGGTCGGCTGATCGCCAGGTGGGGTGCCCGGAGCGTCCTGCTGGTCGGGCTCGTCCTGGCGACCGCCGGCTTCCTCCTGCTCGCCCGGCTCCCGGTCGACGGCGTCTACGTCGTGGACGTACTCCCGGCGATGTTGATCTTCGGGGTGGCCGGCGGCCTGACCCTGCCGGCGGTCACCACCCTGGCCATGGCCGGCGCGACCGACACGGACGCCGGGCTCGCGTCCGGCCTGGCCAACACCACCCAACAGGTCGGTGGCGCGGTCGGCCTGGCCGCGCTTGCCACCCTGGCCGCCGCCCGCAGCGACGGTCTCCGGGCCGCCGGCTGGGCCGAGGCCGCCGCGCTCGCCGGCGGCTACCGGACCGCCTTCGCCGTGGCCGCCGGTCTCGTGGTCGCCGCGTGGCTGGTGGCGCTGACCACCCTGCCCCGACGCCCGGCGGGGCCGTCGTCGGCCGCCGACCCGTCCGGCCCGGCCACGGTGGGTACCGGAACCGATTCGTACCGAAGCGCCGCGTCCGGTTGACCGGCGGCAGTCGGGCCGGGAGGGTGGTCGGGTGACCAAGGCTGACGAGACCCGGGACGGCGTGGCCCTGACCAACCTGGACCAGCCGCTGTCCGACCGCGACGACGCGACGAAGCGCGATCTGGTCGACTACCTCGACGCGGTCGCCGACCGGATCCTCCCGCACCTGCGGGGCCGGCCGCTGTCGGTGATCAGGGTCCGCCCCGGCCAGCCGCCGTTCATGCAGAAGAACCTGCCCCGCTACACCCCGGACTGGGTCCGCCGGGCGCCGGTCTGGGCGGAGGCCTCGCACCGGGAGATCTCGTACGCCCTCTGCGACGACCGCCGCACCCTGCTCTGGTTCGCCAACCAGCGGGCGGTGGAGTACCACCCGACGCTTGCCACCGTGGCGGACCTGCACCGCCCGACCCACCTGGTTCTCGACCTCGACCCGCCGGACGGCGACGGGTTCCGCGCGGCTGTCGACGCCGCCCTGCTGGTCCGTCAGGCGCTCGCCGACGCCGGTCTGGCCGGCGCCGTCAAGACCAGCGGTGCCAAGGGCGTGCACGTCTTCGTTCCGGTGACCGACGAACCCACGGCCGAGGAGTTGGCCGCCGCCACCCGGGCGCTCGCCGTCCGCGCCGAGCGGCTCGACCCGGCGCTGGCCACCACGGCGTACATCAAGGAGGACCGCGGTGGCCGGGTCTTCGTGGACGCCACCCGGGCGGGCGGGGCGACAGTTGCCGCCGCGTACAGCCCCCGGCTGCGTCCCGGGGTGCCGGTCTCGTTCCCGGTCGACTGGGCCGACCTGACCGAGGTGACCCCCGCCGACTTCACCATCCGGACCGCGCCAGCGCTGCTCGCCGACGCTGACCCGTGGGCCGCGCTGATGCCGGCCCCGCAACCACTCCCCGCCGATCTGGTCGCCGAGGGGCGGACCATCCCGGTGGCCCGGGTACAGGCCATGCATGAGGGGAAGCGCCGGGCCCGCGCCCGCCGCGAAGCCGGCTGAGCTGCCCCGTCGGCCCCCCGCTCGCGCCGGCTGACCTGCTCCGACAGCTACCGTTCGCGCCTGGCGCGCGGCCGATTGTCGGTGGGTTGTGGCACGATTTCGCAGGTGAGCAGCAAACCCGACGCGACCCAGCGACTGGGCGACCTGGCGCGGCTGCGCCGGGTCCGCGACCGGATCGACCGGGAGTACGCGCAGCCGCTTGACGTCGAGGCGCTGGCGCGTGGCGCGCACATGTCCGCCGGGCACCTCAGCCGAGAGTTCCGGCTCGCCTACGGCGAATCTCCGTACAGCTACCTGATGACCCGGCGGATCGAGCGGGCGATGGCCCTGCTGCGCCGTGGCGACCTGAGCGTCACCGACGTCTGTTTCGCGGTCGGCTGTTCGTCGTTGGGCACCTTCAGCACCCGCTTCACCGAGTTGGTGGGCGTGCCGCCGAGCGTCTACCGGCGGCAGGCGGCGCAGGCGACGGCGGGAATGCCGTCGTGCGTGGCGAAGCAGGTGACCAGACCGGTCAGGAATCGAGAAGCGCGGGTCACCGCGCCGCAACTAGCGTGACCAGCATGGACATCACCATTCACTCGAGCTTCCTTCCGCACACCGACCCGGAGGCCTCCCTGGTCTTCTACCGCGACATCCTCGGCTTCGAGGTCCGCCTCGACGTCGGGTACGAGGGGATGCGCTGGATCACCGTCGGGCCGGTCGGCCAGCCCAGCACCGCGATCGTCCTGCACCCGCCGGCCGCCAACCCCGGCATCACCGACGACGAACGACAGACCATCCTCGAACTGATGGCCAAGGGCAGCTACTTCGGTGTCAACCTGGCCACCACCGACCTCGACGCCACCTTCGCCAAGCTGGAGGCCAGCGACGCCGAGGTCGTCCAGGAGCCGACCGAGCAGCCGTACGGCGTACGCGACTGTGCCTTCCGGGACCCGGCGGGCAACATGGTCCGCATCCAGGAAGTCCGCTGAGTCCCGCGCCCGACAGATGGAGACACGATGAGCACGGCCCCCCAGCCGTCCACCCCGCACGTCGCCGACAGCCACGACCTGATCCGGGTGCAGGGCGCGCGGGTGAACAACCTCAAGGACGTCAGCGTCGAGATTCCGAAGCGGCGGCTGACGGTGTTCACAGGTGTCTCCGGCTCCGGCAAGAGCTCGCTGGTGTTCGGCACCATCGCGGCCGAGTCGCAGCGGATGATCAACGAGACCTACAGCGCCTTCGTGCAGGGTTTCATGCCGACGTTGGCGCGGCCCGAGGTCGACCTGCTAGACGGCCTGACCACGGCGATCATCGTGGACCAGGAGCGGATGGGCGCCAACTCCCGCTCCACCGTGGGCACCGCCACCGACGCCAACGCGATGCTGCGCATCCTGTTCAGCCGGCTCGGCCAGCCGCACATCGGCTCGCCCAACGCGTACTCCTTCAACGTCCCGTCGGTGAAGGCGACGGGTGCGATCACCGTCGATCGTGGCGCCGGCAAGACCAAGACCGAGAAGGCGACCTTCAACCGACTCGGCGGCATGTGCCCGCGGTGCGAGGGCATGGGCGCGGTGACCGACATCGACCTGTCGGCGCTCTACGACGACAACCTCTCGCTCAACGAGGGCGCGATCACCATCCCGGGTTACAGCATGGAGGGCTGGTTCGGCCGGATCTTCCGCGGCTGCGGCTACTTCGACCCGGACAAGCCGATCGCCAAGTTCACCAAGCGGGAGCTGCACGACCTGCTCCACCGGGAGCCGACCAAGATCAAAATCGATGGGATCAACCTGACGTACGCGGGTCTGATCCCGTCGATCCAGAAATCCTTCCTCGCCAAGGACATCGACGCGTTGCAACCGCACATCCGCGCCTTCGTGGAGCGTGCGGTCACCTTCACGACCTGCCCGGACTGCGCCGGCACCCGGCTCGGCTCGGAGGCCCGGTCGTCGAAGATCAAGGGTAAGAACATCGCCGACGTGTGCGCGATGCAGATCAGCGACCTGGCCACCTGGGTACGCGGCATCGACGAGCCGTCGGTGGCCCCATTGCTTGCGGGCCTGCAACACCTCCTCGACTCGTTCGAGGAGATCGGGCTCGGCTACCTGTCGCTCGACCGGCCTGCGGGCACCCTCTCCGGCGGCGAGGCGCAGCGCACCAAGATGATCCGTCACCTCGGCTCCTCGCTCACCGACGTCACCTACGTCTTCGACGAGCCGACGATCGGGCTGCACCCGCACGACATCCAACGGATGAACGAGCTGCTGCTCCAACTGCGCGACAAGGGAAACACCGTGCTTGTCGTCGAGCACAAGCCGGAAGCCATCGTGATCGCCGACCACGTCGTCGACCTCGGGCCCGGCGCAGGGACGGACGGCGGCACGGTCTGCTACGAGGGCAGCGTGCAGGGCCTACGGACCAGCGGCACCATCACCGGCCGCCACCTCGACGACCGGGCGGCCCTCAAGCAGACGGTGCGGACGCCCACCGGCAAGCTGGAGATCCGGGGCGCAACGGCAAACAACCTCCAGGACGTGGACGTCGACGTACCCCTCGGGGTGCTCGTCGTCGTGACCGGCGTCGCCGGCTCCGGCAAGAGTTCACTTGTGCACGGGTCGATCCCCGCCGGCGCGGGTGTGGTGTCGATCGACCAGAGCGCGATCCGCGGCTCCAGGCGCAGCAACCCGGCCACGTACACCGGGTTGCTCGACCCGATCCGCAAGGCGTTCGCGAAGGCCAACGGTGTGAAGCCGGCGCTGTTCAGCGCCAACTCCGAGGGTGCCTGCCCGAGCTGCAACGGTGCCGGCGTCATCTATACCGACCTGGGAATGATGGCGGGCGTCGCCGCACCCTGCGAGGACTGCGAGGGCAAGCGGTTCCAGGCGTCGGTGCTGGAATACCGCTTCGGCGGTCGCGACATCAGCGAGGTGCTCGCGATGTCGGTCACGCAGGCGGAGAAGTTCTTCGGCGCCGGCGAGGCACGTACGCCGGCAGCGCACGCCATCCTCGACCGACTGGCCGACGTCGGGCTCGGCTACCTGAGCCTGGGGCAGCCGCTCACGACCCTCTCCGGCGGGGAACGGCAACGGCTCAAGCTGGCCACCCACATGGCCGAGAAGGGCGGCGTCTACGTCCTCGACGAGCCGACCACCGGCCTGCACCTGGCCGACGTCGAGCAACTGCTCGGCCTGCTCGACCGACTTGTCGACGCCGGTAAGTCGGTGATCGTCATCGAGCACCACCAGGCGGTCATGGCGCACGCCGACTGGATCATCGACATCGGCCCCGGCGCCGGCCACGACGGTGGCCGGATCGTCTTCGAGGGCACACCCACCGACCTCGTCGCCGCCCGTTCCACAGTCACCGGCGAACACCTGGCGGCGTACGTCGGCGGCTGATCGTCTCCTGGGTCAGTCGACCGGGGGTGGGGCGTTCTTCGCCGTCCTGGTGGCGAGGGCTGCGCAGGCGACGGTGACCAGCCCGAGGGCGACCGTGGCCGGGGTGACGTACCCGGGCACCGACGAGGTGACGTACGACCCGCCGCCGCTGAGGTGGCACTCGAAGTGCAGCGGAAGAAGGCTGACGTCGTACCCGTCGACCATGCTCGCCACCTGCGGTCCGACCTCCCGGCAGGGCTCGATCGGGGAGGAGTCGGTGCCGCCGCCCTCCGCCCGCATCACCGCGTAGCCGAGGTTGAGCAGACCCCACGCGTACACAGCGACTGTTCCCGCGCCGGCGAGGAGCGCTGCGGCCCCCAGCCGCCCCGACTGCTTCCGGAACACCGCGCTGAGGCCACGAACGGCGAGGATCGTCGCGGCGACCGCTCCGACCAGTGCGGCGAGGATCAGCCCGAGAAACAGCATGCCGACATTCTTGATCTTGCCGGGTGGCGGATGCAAAAACCGGGCGCGGGGAGCCGATGTGCTCCTGCGCCCGGTGAAGGTGCTCGTGGTGCCCCCGGCAGGATTCGAACCTGCGCCCCCGCCTCCGGAGGGCGGTGCTCTATCCCCTGAGCTACGGGGGCTCAGCGACTGGAGAAGACTAGCAAACCTCCCCTCCGTACGCCGAATCGGTATCGGGTGAGCCGATCGTGTCGGCGACCGGCCCACCCAGCAGGTTGCCACCGTCCGGCGGTCGGGCCGTTGTCGTCCGCCGAGCGGGCCGCTGCTACCGCTCGGCGGTCGGGCTGTTGTCGTCCGGCGGTCGTGCCGCTGCCGGCAGTCGGGCCGTTGTCGTCCGGTGGTCGTGCCGCTGCTGCCGCTCGGCGGTCGGGCTGTTGTCGTCCGCCGGTCGGGCTGTTGTCGTCCGGTGGTCCGGCCGCTGCTACCGCTCGGTCGTCAGGCCGCTACTGCCCGGCCGCAGCTGGGCAGCGGGTGCAGGACGATTCGGCGCGGAAGCCGGCGCGGCCACTCGTTGCGCGGCCAGGAGCCGTCCACGATGAGGTGCGCGGTGCGCTGCTCCTCGCCGCTGAGTCGCAGCACGAAGTCGCGGGGGAGCGGCGGGTCCACGGTCGGTGTGGTGATCATGAAGCGCACCCGACCGCGGGACGAGACGGCCGAGATCACGTCCGCGGCCGGCATCGTGCCGCGCAAACGGACCCGGCCGATCCAGTAGACCTCCGCGACGTGCTCCTGAGCGGCCCGGGTAATCGCCGGGTACTCGCTGCGGACCCACCGCTCGACCGCGCTCACGCAGAGCCCGCAGGCCCGTTCGCGCGGCTCGCGCGGACCCAACCCCCAGGCCCGCAGGTACGCCCCGACCGCGCCAGCGTCCAACGGCAGGTCGAAGCGCTGCTGGATGAGCGTGGTGAGGCTCTGCCGCGTCCACAGCTCCTCGTCCAGGCCGAACTCGTCGGGGTGGACGCCCCGCAGCATGTCGATCAACTCGAGTTCCTGTTCGCGGCTGAGCATTCCCGGCTCGCCCTGCCGCTGTCCGCGACGGACGGCTGCCACCGCCCCGTCACCACCGATGGTGTGGCGTCGGCACCAGCTGGTGACCGAACGCCGTGCGTCTCTGAGTGCAACCCCCACGTCTTGGGCAACGAGCCCGAATCGCAACTGGTCACGATATGTGGGGAGAAAACTCTCTAAGCAACGTAATCGCCTGTGCCACACAAAACGCCCACAAGTGACGAAGCGGGGCGACGAGGTCAGGTAGGCGCCCGGGCCCGATCTTGATCGACTCGATTTCCTGGAAGTCGGGGGGTCTCGATCGCGCGGACCGCGCGGTTTCCCGGAACTCGAGTTGATCATGCCAAGGGTTGGGAACCCCGAGACGCCACCGCGCTGGGCCCGGCCTTGGGAACCCCGAGTCGATCACGCCATGGGGTCAGGCCTTGGGAAGCCCGAGTCGATCACGCCATGGGGTCAGGCCTTGGGAAACCCCGAGTTGGTCACGCCAGGGGTCGGGCCTTGGGAGCCTGGAGTAGATCATGCCAGGGTCCGGGCCTTGGGAACCGCGCAGCGCCACCGCATTGGGTCGGGCCGCGGCGCGTCGATCACTGCCGGGCCGCGTTAGGCCGGGCCGGGGTGTGTTGGGCCTGGCTGCGATGCGTTGGGTGGGGCCAGGCGAGTGGTGGATTTAGACCAGGGACCGCTGGCCGCGTGCTGCGGTCCGCCTGATCGACTCGGGTTCCTTGAAGTCGAGCGATCCCAGCCAGGCGGACCGCGCGGTTTCCTGCAACCCGAGTCGATCATTCCGTCGAGAACGCCAGGCGCCCTGTGCACTTCGGGAGCTGGGCGGATCACGCCAAGCCGTTGATGATTCGTCGGCCGGGGATCGCTGGCCGTGTGGGGCCCGCCTTGATCGACTCGGGTTCCTGAATATCGGGGGGTCCCGCTCGTGTGGACTGCCCGGTTTCCTGCAACCCGAGTCGACCAAGGACGTGGCCGGAATCGAGATCCGGGGTCGGCCCAAGGTTGGGGGCCGGCGGTGTGGACGGGGTCGAACGGTGGGGCGGGGTAATGCGGACGTGGTACGGCCCGCGTCACCCACCATCGGCGGGGGACGCGGGCCGGGTGCCCGTGCGGTCGGTCAGCCCTTGGCTTGCGCCTGGAGCTGCCGGAGGTTGTTCAGTTCGGTCTGCTGGGTGGCTTTCATGGTGTCGGCCACCCGGACCACCTCGGCGTTGTCGGTCTCGCCGAGCGCCGCGTCGATCATGTGGATGCCGCCCAGGTGGTGGTCGTACATCAGGGTCAGGAACTGTCGATCGACCTCGATGCCCTGGGCGTTGCGCAGGGCGGTCATCTGTTCCGGTGTGGCCATGCCCGGCATCAGGCCGTCCTTGAGGCTGGCCCCGTCCGACATCCACGACATCGGCGGCTTCGACCCGGTCGGGCTGAGGCCCCATTCGCGCAGCCACGTCTGCATCGCGCCGATCTCGCCCTGCTGGCCGGTGGCGATGTCGACGGCGATCTGCCGCACCTCGGGGAGGGTCGCCGACCGGTACGCGATGAGGCTCATCTCCACCGCCTGCGCGTGGTGGGTCGTCATGTCCCGGGCGAAGCCCGCCTCGACCGAGGCGTCACCGGGTCGGGTGAGCCGCGGGGTGAGCAGACCGCCCGCGTAGCCGAGGAGGAGCCCCACCACCAGCATGACGGCCAGCGCCAGCACGCCGTAGCGCGACGCCGGGGCCCGGCCGCCCTCGTCCGGGGCGGCCGGGATCTCGTCGTACTCGCTGTCGGTGGTTGCCGGAGCGGTCATTGCCGTCCTTACTGGGTGGGCTGCTGCTGGAGCTCACGCGGCGTGGTGCCGGTGGCGGTGATGCCGGTGTTGCAGAGCGCCGTGGGGCCCTCGACGGAGGCGTTCACGCGCAGGTCCTTGATGAACTCGTCGATCCGCGAGTCGTCCGCGTTGTCGACCTTGAGCTGGTAGCCCCAGGCCTGGAGGGAGATCGGCTTGTCCAGGCCCTCGTACGGGCTCATCAGCATCTTCTCGACACCGCGGACCTTGCCGGCGAGCTTGTCGACCTGGTCCTTGGGCAGGTCGGGGCGGTAGGTGATCCACACCGCGCCGTGCTCCAAGCTGTGCACCGCGTGCTCGCTGGCGATCGGGGCGTCGTACACGTCGCCCATGCAGTTCTGCCAGGCGGCGTTGTGCACCCCGCCCACCGGCGGCGAGTACTTGTAGGTCAACGGGCCCGACTTGTGCGTCTCGTAGTCGAGGCTGTCGGGGTCGGACTTGCGGATGTTGGAGATGCCGTCGATGGCGTTGGCGCGCTTGTCCCAGGGCTTGGAGCCCTGGAAGGACGCCCAGGCGCCGTACCCGATGATGCCGGCTGCCAGCACGCCCACCGCGACGAAGAGTGCGATGGGACCCCACGCGCGGCCCTGGCTCACCTTGACCGGGGTAACCGGCTTGCGCGGGCCCTTGCCGCCGGCCCGGGGGGAGCCCGCCGGCTTGCCCGTCGGCTTGCCGGAACCGGCCTTGGCGCCGGACGCCGGCCGGCCCGCGGCCGGCTTCTTGCCGGTGCTGACCACGGTCGGGCGGCGCTCAGGGCCACCCGGGGTGCTGATGCTCATCGTGCCTCGTCAAGTCGGTCGGTCAGGGGAGTGGCGGGCCGGATGACGCGCAGGGGAGCCGCCGAGTGCCCGAGTCTACCCCCGATAACATGGTTGGGTGACTCCTGCAGAACTAGCCTCGGTCGTCCTTGCCGCCGCCCACGCCGTCTTCGAGCAGCGGGGGCTCGACCGCGCCGCGCTGCCGGCGAGCACGGTGGTGGAGCGACCGCGCAACCCCGAGCACGGCGACTACGCCTCGACGCTCGCGCTGCAGTTGAGCAAGAAGGTGGGCGTTCCGCCCCGGGAGTTGGCCACGGCCCTGGCCGACGAGCTGGGTCGGGCAGCGGGTGTCAAATCGGTGGAAATCGCCGGGCCGGGCTTCCTGAACATCCGGCTCGACGCCGCTGCGGCCGGTCAGCTCGCCCGGGTGATCGTCGAGGCCGGTGCGGAGTACGGCCGCAGCGACCGGCTCGCCGGCGAGAAGATCAACCTGGAGTTCGTCTCGGCCAACCCGACCGGGCCGGTGCACATCGGTGGCGTTCGCTGGGCTGCCGTCGGTGACGCGCTGAGCCGGCTGCTGCGGGCCACCGGGGCCGACGTCGGCACGGAGTACTACTTCAACGACGCCGGTTCGCAGATCGACAGGTTCGCCCGGTCGCTGCTGGCCGCCGCGAAGGGCGAGCCGGCGCCGGAGGACGGCTACGGCGGGGCGTACATCGCCGAGATCGCCGCCGAGGTGCAGGCCCGCCGGCCGGAGGTGCGTTCGCTCGACGACGACGCCGCCCAGGAGGTCTTCCGGGTCGAGGGCGTCGCGCTGATGTTCGACGAGATCCGCTCCTCGCTGCGCGACTTCGGGGTGGAGTTCGACACCTACTTCAACGAGAAGGACCTGCACGACCGGGGTGAACTCGACCTGGCACTGAACCGGCTGCGCGAGCAGGGGCACCTGTACGAGTCCGAGGGCGCCACCTGGCTGCGCACCACCGACTTCGGCGACGACAAGGACCGGGTGCTGCGCAAGTCCAACGGCGAGTGGACGTACTTCGCCGCGGACTGCGCCTACTACCTGGACAAGCGCGAGCGCGGCTTCGAGCGGGTCGTGATCATGCTGGGCGCCGACCACCACGGCTACATCGGCCGGATGAAGGCGATGTCCGCCTGCTTCGGTGACGACCCGGAGCGCAACCTGGAGATCCTCATCGGGCAGCTGGTCAACCTGTTGCGCGACGGCGCCCCGATGCGGATGAGCAAGCGGGCCGGCACGGTGATCACGCTGGAGGACCTGGTCGACGCGATCGGCGTGGACGCCTCCCGGTACGCGCTGGCCCGCTACTCCAGCGACTCGCCGATCGACATCGACATCGAGCTGTGGACCAGGGCGACCCGCGACAACCCGGTCTACTACGTGCAGTACGTCGCCGCCCGGACGGCGGGCGTGGCCCGCAACGCCGCCGAGGTGGGGCTGGTTCCGGGCGACGCCGACGCGTTCCGCCCCGAGCTGCTCGCCCACGAGAAGGAGAACGAGCTGCTCAAGGCGCTCGCCCAGTTCCCCGCGGTGGTGGCGACGGCCGCCGAGCTGCGGGAGCCGCACCGGGTGGCCCGCTACCTGGAGGAGAGCGTCGCCTCCTCGTACCACCGCTTCTACGACAACTGCCGGGTGCTGCCGCTTGGCGACGAGAAGATCACCGACCTGCACCGCGCACGGCTCTGGCTCAACAACGCCACCCGCACGGTGATCGCCAACGGCCTCTACCTGCTCGGCGTCTCCGCACCCGAGAGGATGTGACATGAGGGCTCATGAGGCTGGTGCGCTGCACGCGGACATCAGCAACCGGGGGCCGGCCTGGCTGCGTACCCCGGAGGACGTGAACGCCCTGCTGCCGACGCTGTGGCCGCGCAGCGTGACGCGCGGCGCGGACGGCGCGGTCGCCGTCGCGGGCCTCAGCGTCCGCGACATCGCGGCCGAGTTCGGCACCCCGGTGTACGTCCTCGACGAGGACGATCTCCGGTCGCGCTGCCGCGACTTCCGGGCTGCCTTTCCGACCGAGGACATCTTCTACGCGGGCAAGGCGTTCCTCTGCCGGGCGGTGGTGAAGATGATCGCCGAGGAGGGGCTGCACCTGGACGTCTGCACCGGCGGTGAGCTGGCCACGGCGCTGTCGGCCGGGATGCCGCCGGAGCGGATCGGCTTCCACGGCAACAACAAGTCGGTCGCCGAGCTGGGCCGGGCGCTCGATGCCGGGGTGGGCCGCATCATCGTCGACTCGTTCACCGAGATCGACAGGCTCACCGCGCTGGCCCGGGAGCGCGGGGTGCGGCCCCGGGTGCTGGTCCGGGTCACCGTGGGCGTCGAGGCGCACACCCACGAGTTCATCGCCACCGCCCACGAGGACCAGAAGTTCGGCTTCTCCCTCGCGGGCGGTGCCGCAGCGACCGCCGCGTTCAAGATCCTCGACGAGGATGTGCTGGAGCTGCGCGGCCTGCACTCGCACATCGGGTCGCAGATCTTCGACGCCAGCGGCTTCGAGGTCTCGGCCCGTCGGGTGCTCGCCCTACAGGCGCAGATCCGCGACGCCCGGGGAGTGGAGCTGCCCGAGCTGGACCTGGGCGGCGGCTTCGGCATCGCGTACACCACCCAGGACGACCCGGCCGCACCGCAGGACCTGGCCAAGCGGCTGCGCAAGATCGTCGACTCGGAGTGCGCGGCGGAGAACCTGGCCGTGCCGCACCTGTCGATCGAGCCGGGCCGGGCCATCGTCGGCCCGGCCGTGTTCACCCTCTACGAGGTCGGCACGGTCAAGGACCTCGACGGCATCCGGACGTACGTCAGCGTCGACGGCGGGATGAGCGACAACATCCGCACCGCCCTGTACGACGCGTCCTACTCGGCAACGCTCGCCTCGCGGGCCTCCGACGCGCAGCCGTTGCTCGCCCGCGTGGTGGGAAAGCACTGTGAGTCCGGGGACATCGTGGTGAAGGATGAATTCCTGCCCGCCGACGTGCAGCCCGGAGATCTTGTCGCAGTGCCCGGCACCGGTGCCTACTGCCGAAGCATGGCCAGCAACTACAACCATGTGCCCCGGCCGCCGGTGGTCGCGGTGCGCGACGGCCAGGCGCGCCTGATCGTCCGGCGGGAGACCGAAGAGGACCTGCTCGCATTGGATGTTGGATGACGTCACCTGTGCGCTTGGCGCTGCTCGGCTGTGGCACTGTCGGCCAGGAAGTGGTCCGGTTGCTGCACGAGCAGTCGGCCGACCTGGCCGCGCGGATCGGCGCTCCGCTGGAGATCGCCGGCATCGCCGTTCGTCGCCTCGGCCGCGACCGGGGTGACCTCCCGGTCGACGAGGACCTGTTCACCACCGACGCGCTCGGCCTGATCAAGCGCGACGACGTGGACGTGGTGATCGAGGTGGTCGGTGGCATCGAACCGGCCCGGGGCTGGCTGGTCGAGGCGTTGCGCGCCGGCAAGAGCGTGGTCACTGCCAACAAGGCGCTGCTCGCCGAGGACGGCGTGGCCCTGCACGACGCGGCGGCCGAGGGCGGTGGCGACCTCTACTACGAGGCGTCCGTGGCCGGGGCCATCCCGCTGCTGCGCCCGCTGCGGGAGTCGCTGCACGGCGACCGGATCAACCGGGTGACAGGCATCGTCAACGGCACCACCAACTTCATCCTCTCCGCGATGGACGCGACCGGCGCCGGCTTCGCCGAGGCGCTCGAAGAGGCCACCGCCCTGGGGTACGCGGAGGCAGACCCGACCGCCGACGTGGAGGGCTTCGACGCGGCGGCGAAGGCGGCGATCCTCGCCTCGCTGGCGTTCCACACCCGGGTCGGCGCCGCGGACGTGCACCGCGAGGGCATCACCGAGGTGACCGCCGCCGACATGGCCAGCGCCCAGGCGATGGGCTGCACGATCAAGCTGCTCTGCATCGCGGCCCGAGGCGTCGACTCCGCCGGCCGGGAGACAGTGAGCGTCCGGGTGCACCCGGCGATGATCCCGCGCAGCCACCCGCTGGCCAGCGTCGGCGACGCGTTCAACGCGGTCTTCGTGGAGGCCGACGCGGCCGGCCAGCTGATGTTCTACGGCCGGGGCGCCGGCGGCGCGCCCACCGCCAGCGCGGTGCTCGGTGACGTGGTCGCGGTGTCCCGCAACCGGCTCGCCGGGGTGCGCGCGGCAAGCGAGAGCGCGTACGCGGACCTGTCGGTCCGGCCGATGGGTGAGGCGCTGACCCGCTACCACGTGAGCCTGGACGTGGCCGACCGTCCGGGTGTGCTGGCCTCGGTGGCGGGCGTGTTCGCCCGGCACGACGTGTCGATCGCGACCGTGCGCCAGGGCTCGGCCGGCGGGCCGGCGGGCCGCGACGGCGACGCCGAGTTGGTCATCGTCACGCACGTGGCACCGGACGCCGCACTCGCCGCGACAGTCGGTGAGCTGCGCGGTCTGGACATCGTCCGGTCGGTGACGAGTGTGCTGCGGGTCGAGGGCGGGGCCTGAGTCGTTGGACCATCGACGGGGCTGCTCGCGCGTCCCGCCAGATGGGTAAGCCCGGGTCTGCCCTCGACAGCTCGGGCAACGTGGTCCAAGGTGGCCCCGACGAGGTCGGCGCACGGTGTCAGAGGCGAGGAGAGCGACATGTGGCGGGGTCTGATCGAGGCGTACCGGGACCGGCTGCCGGTCACCGCGGCCACGCCGGTCGTCACGCTGCACGAGGGCAACACCCCGCTGTTGCCGGCGCCGGTGCTCTCCGCCCGGCTCGGTTGCGACGTGCACCTCAAGGTCGAGGGCGCCAACCCGACCGGCTCCTTCAAGGACCGGGGGATGACCCTCGCGGTGTCCAAGGCGGTCGAGGCCGGCAACAAGGCCATCATCTGCGCCTCCACCGGCAACACCAGCGCCTCCGCCGCGGCGTACGCGGCTCGGGCCGGGTTGACCTGCGCGGTGCTGGTGCCGCAGGGCAAGATCGCGTTGGGCAAGCTGGCCCAGGCGCTCGTGCACGGCGCGAAGCTGCTCCAGGTGAACGGCAACTTCGACGACTGCCTCGCGACGGCGGCCAAGCTCGCCCAGGACTACCCGGTCGCGCTTGTCAACTCGGTCAACATCGACCGGCTGCACGGCCAGAAGACCGCCGCCTTCGAGATCGTCGAGGCGCTCGGTGACGCGCCTGACATCCACTGCCTGCCGGTCGGCAACGCCGGCAACATCTCCGCGTACTGGATGGGCTACGCGGAGGAGCAGGCGGCCGGCACCACCACCCGGGCCCCGAAGATGTACGGCTTCCAGGCCGCCGGTGCGGCCCCGATCGTGACCGGCCAGGTGGTGCCGGAGCCGTCGACGATCGCCACCGCGATCCGGATCGGCAACCCGGCGAGCTGGACCAAGGCGTTGGATGCCCGGGACACCTCCGGTGGCCTGATCGCGTCGGTGACCGACCGGGAGATCCTGTCCGCGTACCGTCTGCTCGCCCGCGAGGTGGGAGTCTTCGTCGAGCTGGGCAGCGCGGCAAGCGTGGCCGGCCTGCTGCAGCAGGCCGCGGCGGGCGCGGTGCCGCCCGGTTCCACAGTGGTCTGCACGGTGACCGGCCACGGGCTGAAGGACCCGGAGTGGGCGATCTCCACCGCGCCGGCGCCGGTGACCATCGCGAACGACCCGCTGGCCGCGGCCCGCGCTCTCGACCTGGCCTGAACGACCACCGCGCGGGGGTGGGGCCCGCGGTCGGCGGGACAGCGTGGGGGCGGCGGGGGTCGGAAGAGGCGAGTCCGGCACACTTTCGGGTATCCCCGCCCGCATTCTCGTTCAGGAGTGAGCCAGGCCGATGTCGCTGCTCGCCAGATTCAGCCTCGCCAACCGAGGGCTGATCGCCCTCATCGCGGTGGTGACCACGGTGTTCGGAGCGTTCGCCGTTCCGTCGCTGAAGCAGCAACTGCTGCCGTCGCTCGAGTTCCCGGCCGCGTTCATCGTGGCCCCCTACCCCGGCGCCGGCCCCGAGATCGTCGAGTCGCAGGTGACCGAGCCGATCGAGAACGCCCTCCAGGGCATTCCCGGTCTGGACAAGGTCACCTCCACGTCCCGCGAGGGTGCGGCGACAGTCCAGGTCACGTACGAGTTCGGCACCGACCTCGACGACGTGGTCAACAAGATGCAGACCGCGCTGAGCCGGATCGACGCCCAGCTGCCGGAGAGCGTCGACCCGCAGGTCATCGCGGGTAGCACCGACGACCTTCCGGCGGTGGTGCTTGCCGCGGCCGGCGCGGCGGACGAGCGGGCGCTCGCCGAGAAGCTGCGCGCGACGGTGGTGCCGGAGTTGGAGGGCATCGAGGGGGTACGCACGGTCGAGGTGACCGGCACCCGCGACGACGTCGTGGTGGTCACCCCGGACCCGGCGAAGCTCGCCGCCGCGAAGGTCCAGCCGACGGCGATCGGCGCGGCGCTGAAGACCAACGGCGTGGCGGTTCCGGCCGGTGCGGTGACCGACGGCGCGTTGGCCCTCCCGGTGCAGGTCGGCACGCCGATCGCCACCCTCGAGGACCTGCGCGGCATCGTGGTCGTCCCGGGGCCGGCGCCGGTCCGCCTCGGTGACGTGGCGACTGTCGAGCAGCAGCTCGCTCCGGCCACGGCGATCACCCGTACCAACGGCAAGGACAGCCTCGGCATCGCGGTCACCGCGGCGCCCGACGGCAACGCCGTGCAGATCTCGCACGAGATCCGTGACCGGCTCGACGACCTGAAGGACGCCTCCGGCGCGGACCTGACGGTGGTCTTCGACCAGGCGCCGTTCGTCGAGAAGTCGATCGAGTCGCTGACCACCGAGGGCCTGCTGGGCCTGGTGATGGCGGTCATCGTCATCCTGGTCTTCCTGCTGTCGGTGCGTTCGACGGTGGTCACCGCGGTCTCCATCCCGCTCTCCGTGCTGGTCGCGCTGATCGCCCTGTGGATCGGTGACTACTCGCTCAACCTGCTCACCCTCGGGGCGTTGACGATCGCGGTCGGCCGGGTGGTGGACGACTCGATCGTGGTGTTGGAGAACATCAAACGACACCTGGAGTACGGCGAGGAGAAGCGGCACGCCATCATCACCGGCGTCCGGGAGGTGGCCGGCGCGGTGACCGCCTCAACCCTCACCACGGTGGCGGTGTTCGCGCCGATCGCGCTTGTCGGCGGGTTCGTGGGCCAGCTCTTCGCGCCGTTCGCGATCACCGTGACGGTGGCCCTGCTCGCCTCGCTGCTGGTGTCGCTGACCGTGATCCCGGTCCTCGCGTACTGGTTCCTCAAGCCGCGCGGCGGCACCCCCGACGACGAGGCGGTACGGCACGCCGCGGAGGAGAAGGAGCTGCGCAGCCCGTTGCAGCGGGCGTACCTGCCGGTGATCGGGTTCGCCACCCGCAAGCGGTCGACCCGGTGGATCACCGTCGGGCTCGGCCTGCTGGTGCTCTTCGCCACCTTCGGTCTGGCGCAGAAGTTGGAGACCAACTTCCTGGACGACTCCGGCCAGGACACCCTCAACATGAGCCAGGAGTTGCCGGCCGGCAGTGGCCTGGCGGCTACCGACGCGGCGGCCAAGCAGGTCGAGGCGGTGCTGTCCCGCACCGACGGCGTCGGCACGTACCAGGTGACCGCGGGTGGTGGGGACAACCCGTGGGCGGGCGGCGGCGGCAACAACGTCGCCAGCTGGTCCCTCGCTCTCGACGGTGACTCCGACGCCAAGCAGATGCGTGAGGTGCTGCGCAAGGAGTTCGCCCAGCTTGGCGACGGCGTGGGTGAGATCAGCTTCGGCGGCGGGCAGGAGGCGTCGACGAGCCAGCTGGAGGTGATCGTCCAGGCCAGTGACCCGGAGGTGTTGACCCGGGCCGCGGAGGAGGCGCGGGCCGCGATGGCCGGCGTCCCGGACGTGGAGGATGTCTCCACCAGCCTGGCCGATCGGGTGCCGAGGGTCGACGTCACTGTCGACCGGGTCGCCGCCGGCCGGGCCGGGCTCACCGAGGCCGCCGTGGGGCAGCTCGTGTCGCAGGCGTTCCGGGGAGCGCCGCTGGGTCAGGTCGCGCTCGACGGCCAGCAGCAGAACGTGGTGCTCCGGTTGGGCGCGCAACCTCCGATGACCGTGGAGGAGCTGCGGGCACTGCCGGTGGGTCCGGTCAAGCTCGACGACATCGCCGATGTCACCCAGGGTGAGGGCCCGCAGCAGGTCACCCGGATCGACGGCGAGCGCAGCGTGTCGGTCACCGGCGCGGCGACCGGCTCGAACCTGGGCGCGACGAGCAAGGAGTTGCAGAAGCGGCTGGACGGCATCGACGTGCCGGGTGCGAGCTTCACCATCGGTGGTGTCAGCGCGGACCAGGCGGATGCCTTCGCGGACCTGGGCCTGGCGGTGCTGGCCGCCATCGCGATCGTCTTCCTGATCATGGTGGCCACGTTCCGCAGCCTCACCCAGGCTCTGATCCTGCTGATCTCCATTCCGTTCGCGTCGACGGGTGCGATCGGCCTGCTGCTTGTCACCGGTACGCCGCTCGGTGTGCCGGCGCTGATCGGTGTGCTGATGCTCGTCGGCATCGTGGTGACGAACGCGATCGTGTTGCTCGACCTCATCAACCAGTACCGGGCGCAGGGCATGGGGGTCCGGGAGGCGGTGGTCGAGGGTGGCCGGCGCCGGCTGCGGCCGATCCTGATGACGGCGGTGGCGACCATCTTCGCGCTGTTGCCGATGGCCTTCGGGTTGACCGGTGAGGGCGGCTTCATCTCGCAGCCGCTGGCGGTGGTGGTGATCGGTGGTCTGCTCAGTTCGACGCTGCTCACGTTGATCCTGGTGCCGACGCTGTACTCGATGGTGGAGCACACCAAGGAGTCGCTGCGGGGGCGGCGCGCACAGCGGCGCTCCGGCACCCCGGCGGTGACCACGACGGAGACGGACGAGGCGCCGGCCCCGAACCAGGTCGCGGTGCCGAGCGGCGCGCCGGCCCCGGCCGAGGCCGAGGCGGCGCAGTCGACCGGGCGACCCGCGCCGTCGGCCGCGCTGGTGGAGGGTACGGACCAGTTCGAGGTGTTGCGGCTGCCCCGTAGCCGCACCTCGCCGCTGCCTCCGGCGGAGCCGACCGAGTAGGTCGACGCGCAGTACGGAGCGCCCCCGGCGGGATTCCTGCCGGGGGCGCTCCGGGTTCATTTGCCGGAAAACACTCCGACCCGACCGCCCCACACCTTGTGTAACTTCTTGCATACTCCTCGTAGATGACTGGGGGTGTGGGTGGAGCGGGGCGGACTGACGGCCGGGGGCGCGACCGGGTGGGGGCGACGCGACCTGCTGCGCCGTGGCCTGCTGGTGGCGAGCGGTGTGGCCATCGGCGCGGGCGCGTCCGAGGCGTGGTGGGTCACCCATCGCCGGATGCCGATCGCTGGCGGCCCCGCAAGTGCCACCCTCGGTAACGGCCAGCAGGATGTCGGCTCCGGCGCGCTGGAGGCGGTCTGGTCGGGCCGGACCGCCGAGCGACTCGTGGCCCTCACCTTCGACGACGGCCCCGCACCACAGTGGACACCCATGGTGCTCGACACCCTGGCCCAGCACCGGGTTCCGGCCACCTTCTTCATGGTCGGTACGCAGGTCCGCCGGCACGCCGACGTCGTCCGCGGCCGGCTCGCCGGTCACGAGGTGGGCAACCACAGCTGGGACCACCGCGACCTGGCCGAGTTGGACGCCGCCGAGGCGTACGACGACCTGCGCCGCAGCCACGACGCGATCGCCGAGCTGACCGGGGTGCCGCCGGTGCTCCTCCGCCCGCCGTACGGCCACCTGGGCGGGGCGGTGCTGCACGCGGCGGCCCGGCTCGACTATCGGCTGGTGCTCTGGTCGTTGCAGATGGTGGAGCGGGAGTTCCCCGGCGACCCGGCCGGCCACGCCCGGCGGATCGTGGCCGAGGTCCGACCGGGAACGATCGTGCTCGGGCACGATGTGGGGGCGCACCGCCGGCTGGTCGCGCTGCGCGGTCTGACCGACATGATCAACGGGCTGCGGTCCCGCGGCTACACGTTCGTCACCGTTTCCGCGCTGCTGGGAGCGGGTGTGGCCTCGACGACGACCAGGTAGGGTCGCGCTCCGTGGCGTCCACCCTCTCGGTTCTGACCGGCAATCGAAGCTTCCGCAACCTCTTCCTCGCCGAGTTGGTGGTCTTCGGTGCCGACTGGTTCGTGATGGTGCCGCTGTTGGTGCTGCTGCCGCAGCTGACCGGCAGCGGGGTCTGGGGCGCGCTGGTGTTGGCGGTGGACACCGGCATCGTGGCGTTGCTGTTGCCGTACACCGGCACGATCGCCGACCGCTTCGATCGCCGGAAGGTCATGATCGCCGCGAACGTGGCCGCGCTGGTGGGGGTGTTGTTGCTGCTCGGCGTGCGGAACGCCGGAACGGCGTGGCTGGCGCTGGTGGCGATCGGCGTGGTGGCGGTCGCCAAGGCGTTCTACTCGCCCGCCGCCCAGGCCGCCCTGCCGAACGTGCTGGAGCCGCACGAGCTCGCCGCCGGCAACGCCGTCGCCGGCTCGGCCTGGGGCACCATGACCGTGGTCGGCGCCTCGCTCGGTGGTGTGCTCAGCACCGCTGCCGGCCCGTACGCCTGCTTCTGGGTGGCGGCGGCGGGCCTGGCGGTGGCGGCGGGCCTCGCCACGCGGATCCGCCGGCCCCTGCAGGCGCCCCGCGACGCCGACGAACCGGCCCAGCGGACCTGGTCGGCCGTCCGCGAGGCGCTCGGCTACATCGGTCACCGTCCCCGGGTGCTCGCGCTGGTCACCGTGAAGTCGGCGGTGGGCCTGGGCAACGGCGTGCTGACCGTGTTCCCGTTGCTTGCCGGCGTGTACGGCGTCGGCCCGCTCGGTGCCGGCCTGCTCTTCGCGGTCCGCGGCGCGGGAGCGTTGGTGGGGCCGATCCTGATGCGCCGGGTGTTGACCAACCGGGCCTGGCTGCTGCCCGGGCTCGCGTTGTCCATGTCGCTGTACGGGCTGTCCTACCTGGGCACCTCGGTGGTGCGCTGGTTCCCGCTGGTGTTGCTGCTGGTCTTCGTGGCGCACTTCGCGGGTGGTAGCAACTGGGTGATGTCGAACTTCGCCCTGCAGGGCGAAGTTCCGGACCGGTTGCGTGGTCGCGTCTTCGCCACCGACATGATGCTCGCGACGCTTGCGATCTCGGTGAGCCAACTGGCGGTGGCCCTGGTGGTGGACTCGGTCGACGAACGGGTGGTGCTCGCCGGCTGCGGTCTGATCACCCTGGTGTACGCGGTCGGCTGGCGGATCGCCACCCGTCGGCTCTCGCTCACCGATCCGGCCGTCGAGCCGGTCCCGAACCCGGCGAGCTGAATCCGGCGGTCCCAGGCAGCGGGCGCGACGCCGGTTCGTCGGTGCCGAGCCCTAGCATGGGCGCGTGCCGACGAACTTCACCGCCGGGCCGGTCCGGGTCCGGACTCCCGCGACCAGCGCCAACCTGGGCCCGGGCTTCGACGCGCTGGGTCTCGCCCTCGGGCTCTACGACGACGTGGCCGCCGAGGTCACGTCGGGCGGTGTCCGGGTGACAGTGACCGGGCAGGGCGCCGGTGAGCTGCCCGACGACGAGCGCCACCTGGTGGTGCAGGCCATGCGCGCCGCGTTCGACGTGCTCGGGGCCCACCCTGGGGGGCTGAGCGTGGAGTGCGTCAACCGGATCCCCCAGGCACGCGGGCTGGGCTCCTCGTCCGCCGCGATCGTCGCCGGGGTGTTGCTGGCCCGTGCCCTCGTCGTCGACGGGGAGCACCGCCTCGACGACGCCGGCGCGCTCCGGCTGGCCGCCGAGATCGAGGGCCATCCCGACAATGTGGCACCGTGCCTGCTCGGCGGTTTCACGGTGGCCTGGTCCGAGCCGGGCGGCGCCCGGGCGGTTTCGCTGCCGGTCGCCGACGCCGTGCGGCCCACAGTCTTCGTCCCGGCGGAACGCGGATTGACCGCGATCGCGCGGGCGGCTCTGCCGGCCACCGTGCCGCATGGTGACGCCGCGTTGACCGCCGGGCGGGCAGCGCTGCTCGTGCACGCGCTCACCACAGCCCCGTCCCTGCTGCTGCCGGCCACCGTCGACCGGCTCCACCAGGATTACCGCGCGGCCGGGATGCCAAACACATCTTCCCTGGTCAGCGCGTTGCGAGCGGCCAGTGTGGCGGCTGTGGTCAGTGGGGCGGGGCCGACTGTGCTGGCGCTCAGCGAGCCTCCACCGGGCTTCCCGGTGGGAACAGACTGGGAGATCTGGCAGTTACCGATAGACGTCAGCGGCGCGCGGGCCGCACGGGGTAGACTTGGACACGCCGAGCGGGACCCTGTTGCCGCAGGTCGGAAGAGTTGATTACGCTCTAGACCTAGCACAGCCGCGAAGCACGCGATCTCCTGCGGGGCGGCGCACCCCCGAAGCTCTCGGCGGTCAGCCCGTCCACCCCTGCCAAAGGCCCACGCCGCACCGCAGTTTCCACAGGTCGCCGCAGACGGCGAGACCTGCTCACCGACGTTGGTGAGTCGGGATACCGACCGGCTGCTGTGTCACAGACTCCCGCGACGCGTCCTTGCGAGGCGGGTGCACCGAGGCCGCCCGGCCACCTGAGCTCCGACTCCGGGCAGTCCCGGCCTTATCGAGGGAAGGATTCCATTGAGCGACACCACCGACGTGACGTCGGATGTTTCCAACGTCGCTGGCGATGCCACCGCCGCCGCTCCCGCCCGTCGTCGGCGTAGCGGCACCGGTCTGTCGGCGATGCTGCTGCCAGAGCTGCAGAGCCTGGCTGCGTCGCTCGGCATCTCCGGCACGGCTCGCATGCGCAAGGGCGAGCTGATCGCCGCGATCTCCGAGCGGCAGGGCGGCAACGCCGCCGGGACCCCTCGACCACGGGCCGAGGTCGCGGCCGCGGCCGCCCCGACCCGTGAGGGGGTGCGCGCCGAGGTGCGGGAGACCGCCGACCGGCCGGCAGCCGAAGGGCGCGGTGCCGAGCAGGCGCCAGCCGAGCCGGCTGCCGAGACCGAGGGCCGTAGCCGTACCCGGCGGAGCCGGACCGCGACGGCGGAGGCCCGCGCGACCGAGGCGCGTCCCGCTGAGGCGCGTGCGACCGAGACGCGTGCGACCGAGACGCGTGCGACCGAGACGCGTGCCGACGAGGCGGAGACCGGCGAGCGGGCCGACCGTGGCGAGAACCGCCGCGACCGGGCCGAGCGTGCGGAGCGTTCCGACCGGGCCGAGCGTGCGGACCGTGGCGAGCGTGCCGACCGGGGCGAGCGTGCCGACCGGGGCGAGCGTGCCGACCGGGGCGAGCGTGCCGACCGTGGCGAGCGCGCGGACCGTGGCGAGCGTGCCGATCGGGGCGACCGCAACGACCGGGGCGACCGCAACGACCGGAGCGAGCGTGCCGACCGGGGCGACCGCAACGACCGGGGCGAGCGTGCCGACCGCGGTGAGCGGGCCGAGCGCAACGACCGACCGGACCGCAACGACCGCAACGACCGCAACGACCGTGGTCAGCGTGCCGAGCGGGACAGCGACGACGACGACGAGGGTGGCGGCCGGCGCGGCCGGCGCAGCCGTTTCCGGGACCGTCGCCGCGGGCGCGGCGAGCGCGCCGAGGGCGGCGCCGAGACCGGCGGCCGTGAGCCGCAGGTCAGCGAGGACGACGTGCTCGTCCCGGTGGCCGGCATCATCGACGTGCTCGACAACTACGCCTTCGTACGGACGACCGGCTACCTGGCCGGCCCGAACGACGTGTACGTCTCGATGTCCCAGATCAAGAAGTACGGCCTGCGCCGCGGTGACGCGATCACCGGTGCGGTGCGGGCGGCCCGCGAGGGTGGCAACAGCGGTGACCAGCGGCGCGACAAGTACAACCCGCTGATGCGGCTGGACACCATCAACGGGATGGAGCCGGAGGAGGCGCGGCGTCGTCCGGAGTTCTACAAGCTCACTCCGCTCTATCCGCAGGAGCGCCTGCGGTTGGAGACCGAGCCGCACATCCTGACCACCCGGGTCATCGACCTGGTCATGCCGATCGGCAAGGGCCAGCGGGCACTCATCCAGTCGCCGCCCAAGGCCGGTAAGACGATGGTGCTGCAGGCGATCGCGAACGCGATCACCCGCAACAACCCGGAGTGCCACCTGATGGTGGTGCTTGTCGACGAGCGGCCTGAAGAGGTCACCGACATGCAGCGGTCGATCAAGGGCGAGGTCATCGCGGCCACGTTCGACCGTCCGCCGCAGGACCACACCACGGTGGCCGAGCTGGCCATCGAGCGGGCCAAGCGCCTGGTCGAGCTTGGACACGACGTTGTCGTGCTGCTCGACTCGGTGACCCGGCTCGGTCGGTCGTACAACCTGGCGGCGCCGGCCAGCGGCCGGATCATGTCGGGTGGTATCGACTCCACCGCGCTCTACCCGCCGAAGCGCTTCCTCGGCGCGGCCCGCAACATCGAGAACGGCGGGTCGCTGACGATCATCGCCACGGCGCTTGTGGAGACCGGGTCCATGGCGGACACGGTCATCTTCGAGGAGTTCAAGGGCACCGGCAACGCCGAGTTGAAGCTGGACCGGAAGATCGCCGACAAGCGGACCTTCCCGGCCATCGACATCAACCCGTCCGGTACGCGGAAGGAAGAGGTCCTGCTCGCACCGGAGGAGCTGGCCATCATCCACAAGCTCCGGAAGGTCCTGCACTCGCTGGACTCGCAGGCCGCGATGGATCTCCTGCTGGACCGGCTCAAGCAGTCCCGCACGAACATCGAGTTCCTGATGCAGATCGCGAAGTCGACGCCGGGGGAGTAACCATCCCCGGGTGACGACGAAGGGGCACGGCCGCGACGGTCGTGCCCCTTCGCCATGCCGGTGCCCCGAAGCCTCAGAAGTCGCCGTCGGCCACCTGGAAGACGGTGAGGCCGAGGGCTCGCCACATCTGGACCACCTGGACGCGGTCGTCGAAGACGCCGACCACCCGGTAGCGGTCCCGGATCTCCCGGTCGTAGATCTCCCGCTTGACGATCGAGTCCTTCCGGGAGTCGCCGACGGCGCGCATGTGCAGACCCAGGTAGGGCACCCGTACGTGCCGGGCCAGCCAGGCCTCGGTGGCGGCGCGGGCCGACGCGTCCCGCCCCGAGCAGAAGACCACCCCGTACCCGGCGCCGTGCATTGCCCGGACCGCCGCGATCACCGCCGCGTTCGGCTGGTCCTGGCCCACCCGGGTCATGTCGTACGGGCTGCGGGAGACGGCAAGCGCGACGGTGCCGTCGATGTCCACCAGGACGATCTCCGATGGCTCGGTCGACGGCGGGTGCACCGCGGCGGGGCCTCCGGTGCGGGCCGTCGGCACCGGCAACGGCAGTGTCCGCCCCTGCAGGTACCGCTCGTGCAGCCGGCGGATCGGGTCCGCGCCGACCTGCTCGTCGGTCGGTCGGGCGGCGTCGCGGCGCAGGCACTCCTCAAGTGGCACGTCGGTGAAGTCGTGCAGCTCGAAATCCGCGCCGTGGCGGGCGGCCAGGTCGACCCAGCCCCGCAGGGTCCGCGCACGCAGGTTGGTGTCGTCCACGCAGACGTCGGCACGGGCCCGCAACAACGCCTCGACCTGAGCCTGTTGTACGGCGGTCACCTGTGCCTCGGCCCACTGGGTGAAGAGCCGCTCGCCGTGCAGCATCCGGCGCAGGTCGTCCCGGTTGACCCGCGAGACGGACGGCTGGAGGGTTCGGGCGAAGGTCGTCTTGCCCGACGCGGGAAGCCCTCGGGTGGCGATCAGGCGGGTCATCGGCGGCACACCTCCGGCTCGACGCGCGTACCCCGGTCGGGGTACCTGGCGGTGGGCCGCCGGGTGCGCGAATGCCCGGTCGGTGGGAGGGAATGCGGACGGGTAGGCACGTGTTGACGATGCCGGACGAGGTGTGCGGCCCGATTACCGGGTCGGCTCAGGCCCATGGCACACTGGTCAATCGGCCACCGGTTCCGGTTCACGCCCGAGCCCGTCGCGTACGGCGCGACGAGCGGTGACGGCGACCCGGCGACCACCAACGAGAGGACCGAGGCGAGATGAAGGCAAACATCCACCCGGAGTACGTGACCACCGAGGTCACCTGTTCCTGTGGCAACACGTTCACGACCCGCAGCACCGCCAAGGGCGGGGCGATCCACGCCGAGACCTGCAGCGCCTGCCACCCGTTCTACACCGGTAAGCAGCGCGTTCTCGACACCGCCGGCCGGGTCGCGAAGTTCCAGCAGAAGTACGCCAAGGTTCAGGCCAAGAAGGCCAAGTAACTCTTCGTTCGGCGCCCGCGTCCGGTTTTCCACCGGACGCGGGCGCCGTCCGCGTTTCACTCCGTTTCCACCCGGCCGCTGGCCTCCCGGCCCGGCCCGGTCGTCGCGCACCGTCGAAGGAGCATCCGCAGCATGAGCAGCGAGCGTCTGGCCGGCCTTCTCGACGAGTACGCGGAGCTGGAGAAGCGGTTGGCCGATCCGGCCATCCACGCCGACCAGGCCACCGCGCGCAGGGTCGGCCGCCGGTACGCGGAGCTGGTGCCGCTGCACAAGGCCGCCGACGAGTTGGAGCAGGCCCGCGCCGATCTGGCCGCGGCCCGCGAGCTGGCCGCCGAGGACCCGTCCTTCGCGGCTGAGGCGGAGTCCATCGCCGGGTCCCTGCCGGTGCTGGAGGAGCGCCTCGCCGAACTGCTCATCCCGCGCGACCCGCACGACGCCAAGGACGTGATCGTCGAGATCAAGGCCGGTGAGGGTGGCGAGGAGTCCGCGCTGTTCGCCGGTGACCTGCTGCGGATGTATACCCGGTACGCCGAGCGGCACGGCTGGGTCACCGAGGTGATCGACGCACAGGACTCCGACCTCGGCGGGGTCAAGGACGTCTCCCTGGCGATCAAGACCAAGGGCGTTCCGGACGGCGGCAACGGCGTCTGGTCGCGGCTCAAGTGGGAGGGTGGCGTGCACCGGGTGCAGCGCGTCCCGGTGACCGAGTCGCAGGGCCGGATCCACACCAGCGCCGCCGGGGTGCTGGTGCTGCCGGAGGCCGAGGACGTCGACGTCACGATCGACCAGAACGAACTGCGCATCGACGTGTTCCGCTCGTCCGGCCCGGGCGGTCAGTCAGTCAACACCACCGACTCGGCGGTGCGGATCACCCACCTGCCGACCGGCATCGTCGTCTCCTGCCAGAACGAGAAGTCCCAGTTGCAGAACCGGGAGCAGGCGATGCGGATCCTGCGGGCCCGACTGCTCGCCGCCGCGCAGGAGCAGGCCGACGCCGCCGCCTCGGACGCGCGCAAGGCCCAGGTGCGCACCGTGGACCGTTCGGAGCGGATCCGCACCTACAACTTCCCGCAGAACCGGATCACCGACCACCGGATCGGCTACACCGCGTACAACCTGGATCTGGCGCTCGGCGGCGAGTTGGACGGGGTGCTGGACGCGCTCACCGAGGCCGACCGCGCCGCCCGGCTCGCCGGCGACACCGAGCTGACCCGCCGCTGACCCGCCGCTGACCCGCGAGCCCAGCGCTGCCCTGGTCGATCATGGAGTTGTGGTGGGCAGATTGTCGCGTCGTGAGCCTTTTGTCAGGCACCACAAGTCCTTGATCGACGCCGGCGGGGCGATCAGCTCGCGCGCGGGCGGGTCTTGGCGCGGAGCATCTCGCGGTCGGCCTGCTCGAACGCGACGCTGAGCGCGTCGCGCAGCCCGCTGCCACCGGAGACCTCGGCGAAGCCGATGCTCACCCCGACCGGGGTGCCCGGCACCAACGACTCCCAGTCCTCCAGGCGGACTGCCGCCTCGATCCGGCGGGCCACCTCGGCGGCCTCGCTCATGCCGGTGTCCGGCAGCACCACCACGAACTCGTCACCGCCGTAGCGGGCCACGAAGTCGCCCCGGCGCATCACCCGGTTGATCACACCGGCGATGCGTTGCAGCACCAGGTCGCCCGAGTGGTGCCCGTGCCGGGTGTTGACCGCCTTGAAGCCGTCCAGGTCGCAGACGCCGATCACCACCCGTTCGCCGCGGGTGACCACGGCGGTGATGTACCGCTCCAGCCGGCGACGGTTGGGCAGGCCGGTGAGCGGGTCGGTCAATGCCTCGCCCTCGAAGCGCGCCGCCTCGCGGCGCATCTCCTCGTGGTCGATGCGCGCGGCGATGCCGTCGATGTAGACGTCACGCAGCCGGTCGTTGCGCTGCGCGGCGAGTCGGAACGCCAGCCGGTCGGCCCGGTGCGCCGCCAGGTGGTCCCCGGCGCGGGTCAGCGCGATGCTGCGCAGCCGGGCCGGCTCGGCCGCCCCGAGCGTCTCGTTGGACACCTGGACGGTGTCCAGCCGGGCGACCGCCTCGATCGGCCGGCCGTCGGCGACGGCGAGGCACACCTGCCCGAGTTGACGCAGGTCGCGGGCGCGGGCGCTGTCCCCACCGTGGCTGATCAACCGGGTCGGCTCGGGGCCTTCGGTCGCCACCTGATCGCCGAGCGCGGCCTGTCGGGCCGCCGCGTAGCCGTACGCGGCGAGGCTGCTCGGGCGTAGGTTGCCGGCCCGTCCGGCGCGCACGAAGCGGACCAGATCGGCGGACACGTCCCGAAGCACCCGCAGGCACCCGTCGCTGTCACCGTTGTGGTCCAGGGCCACGGCGTTGCGCAGCCGGATTCCCGGCGCGGCGAACGTCTCCTCGGGGATCCCGGCGGTCAGCCCGAGCTGCCGGGCCCGCTCGATGGCGCCCAGGGCGTACCCGTGGAAGCTGAGGTAGCTGTAGGCCATGGCCAGGTCGTGCCAGCCCCAGGCGGTGTCCCGGTCCGGGTCGGCGACGGCGCCAAGCGCCCGGGCCGCTCGGACGAGGTGCATGACGCAGCGGTCGAGTGCGCCCTGGTGATGTGCGGCGAGCGCGGCGAGCGCGTTGAGGTGACCGTGCAGGTAGGGCTCGGCGAGGTCGCGGACCGCCGCAGACGCCTCTTCGATCGCCCGGGTGAACTCCGCGGTCCGACCGAGATTGATCAGCGCGGAGAGGCGTTGCACCATGGCGTCCGCCCGCGCCGCCGGGTCCGTGGTGGTGCGGATCACACGCTCCAGCAGGACGTACGACTCTGCGGAACGACTGGCCTCCTGCAACGCCCGGGCGTGCGTGAGGGCGTCAACCTGGTCATCGACCCGGTCGAGCCAGCCCACCAGTCAACCTCCTGTCGTGCGCGCTTGGGCGCACCTGTTCGTCACGTCGCCCGCGACGCTTCATGATTATGTCGTGAGTACTTTGCCGCAACACCCCCCCGAAGGGACAGGCCCCATCCGGCCGTCCGCCGCGGTGGCCCGGGCGGCCCGCGCGCTCGCCGCCGCCGGGGTCGGCTCCGCGCGGGTGGAGGCAGAGGTGCTTGCGGCGTACGTGCTGGGGGTTCCCCGGGGTCGGTTGGCTCTCGCCGACGCCCTCGGTGACGACCAGGTGGCGCGGCTCGACGAGTTGACGCGTCGCCGCGTCGCGCGTGAGCCGTTGCAGCACCTGACCGGTCGGGCCGGGTTCCGGCACCTGGAGGTGTCGGTCGGCCCGGGTGTCTTCGTACCCCGGCCGGAGACCGAGCTGTTGGCCGGTTGGGGAGTCGAGCAGGCCCAGGGCCGGCCCGACCCGGTGGTGGTGGACCTGTGCAGCGGCTCCGGCGCGATCGCCCTGGCGGTCGCCCAGGAGCTGCCGGAGGCGCGGGTGATCGCGGTGGAGCGGTCCCCGGCGGCGCTGGTCTGGCTGCGGCGCAACGCGGCCGAGCGGGCGGCTGCGGGGGACCGGCCGATCGAGGTGGTCCAGGCCGACGTGACCGCGCCGGACCTGCTGGCGGAGTTGGTGGGCCGGGTGGACGTGCTGCTCTGCAACCCGCCGTACGTGCCGGACGACGTGGTGGTCCCGCCGGAGGTGGCCGGGCACGACCCGGCGGAGGCGGTCTTCGGCGGTGCCGACGGCCTGGTGGTGATCCGACCGGTCGTCGCCCGTGCGGCCGTGCTGTTGCGCCCGGGGGGCGTGGTCGGCGTCGAGCACGACGACACCCACGGTGCTGCGGTGCCCGGCCTGCTCACCGGGGACGGCGGCTTCACCGCTGTCGCGGAGCATCTGGACCTCACCGGGCGCCCCCGCTACGCGACCGCGTCCCGACGGGCGGACGGCCAGCACGCCCCGATCGAGGCGGCGTGGCAGACTGACTCCTCGTGATGCTCTACGACTGCCGATCGCCCGCCGATCGGGACCGCGGCATCGCTGCGGCGATCGAGGCGGTCAAGAACGGCGAGCTGGTCGTTCTCCCGACGGACACGGTGTATGGGATCGGCGCTGACGCGTTCACCCCGTACGCGGTGAAGGCGCTGCTCGATGCCAAGGGCCGGGGCCGGCAGATGCCGCCTCCGGTGCTGATCGGCTCGCGGCACACCCTGGACGGGCTGGTCTTCTCGCTGCCCACCGCCGCACGGGATCTGGTGGAGGCGTTCTGGCCGGGTGCGCTGACGATCGTGGTCGAGCACTCGCCGAGCCTGCAGTGGGACCTGGGCGACAAGACCGGCACGGTGGCGGTGCGGATGCCGCTGCACCCGGTGGCCCTGGAGGTGCTGCGCGAGACCGGCCCGATGGCGGTCTCGTCGGCGAACAAGACCGGCCAGCCGGCCGCGGTCACCGCCGATGAGGCGCGTGACCAGCTCAGCTACTCGGTGCGGGCCTATCTGGAGGCCGGGCCCTGCCCGGACCCGGTGCCCAGCACGATCGTGGATCTGACCGGTGAGGTGCCGCAGCTGCTGCGGGCCGGGGCGATCCCACTGGAGAAGCTGCGCGACGTTGTTCCGGATCTCGTCGACGGCCGGGCGGTCTGAGTGCCCCCGTTCACGGTTCTGCACGTCTGCATGGGCAACACCTGCCGCTCGCCGATGGCGGAACGGCTGCTCGCCCTCGCGGTGCGGGAGCGGCTGACCCGGCGTACGGAGGACCCGGCCCAGGCCGAGGAGCTGGTGCACAGCCACAGCGCCGGCACGGGCGGCTGGCACGCGGGCGAGGAGATGAACCCGCCGGCGGCGCGGCAGGTCACCGGCCGTGGTGGGGACGTGGAGGGGTTCGCCGCGCGCAAGCTGCGCTCGGACCACATCGACGCCGCCGACCTGGTCCTGACCGCCACCGCCGACCAGCAGGAGTACGTGGTGGCGCTTCGTCCGGACGCGGCGGCCCGCACGTTCGTGCTCGGCGAGTTCGGCCGGCTGCTCGCCGCGGTGGACGCTGCCGCGCTGCCGCCCGGTGACGCCACCCCGGAGGCCGTGTACGCCCGGGGGGTGGCCCTGGTGGCGGCGGCTCACGACGCGCGGCTGGGCACCTCGGCGCTGCCCACCGATGATCTGGACGACCCCTGGGGTCGTGGCGACCAGTGCTTCAGCCGGGTCGCCGACGAGATCGAGGAGACGGTCCACCCGCTGGCCGGCGCGCTGCTGCCCTGAGCGCGGTGCGAGTTTCCTCCGGGTTTGGGGAAAACCCAGGGCTAAAGGGGCGTTCCGGGTCATTCTGAACGGGTCCTAGCGTGACCGGCTCCTGCGGGGAGAGCTGATGATCCGGGCCCAACTCGAGAAACTGCTCACCGTGGTGATCGCCGGAGTGCTGGCCGGGCTGGTGCTGGCCGCCGCCGCCCTGCCCGCGGCCCTGGTCTTCGGGATCGGCTTCAGCGCCCTGTCGACGCCGTACTCGGAGCTGCCGAACACACTCCGTACGCCGCCCACCGCGCAGCGCTCCAACCTCTACGCCAACGACGGCACCACCCTGATCACCTCCTTCTACCAGGAGGACCGGGTGGACGTGCCGCTGCGCGAGGTGGCCCCGGTGATGCGCCGCGCGATCGTGGCTGCCGAGGACGTCCGGTTCTACCAGCACAGCGGGGTCGACCTGCGCGGCGTGGTGCGCGCGTTCACCGTCAACAAGCGCGACGGCCACACCCGGCAGGGCGCCTCCACGCTGACCATGCAGTACGTCCGCAACGTGCTCAGCAACGACCCTCGACTGACCGAGGCGCAGCGGGACGCCGCCACCGAACTCACCACCGTCCGCAAGCTCCAGGAGATGCGGTACGCCCTGGCCTTGGAGCGGGAACTCGACAAGGACGAGATCCTGACGCGCTACCTCAACATCGCCTACTTCGGTGCCGGGGCGTACGGCATCGCGGCGGCCAGCAAGCGGTACTTCTCCCGGTCGCCGGCCGAGTTGACCCTGGCCCAGGCGGCACTGCTCGCCGGCCTGGTGCGTTCGCCGGACAGCGACGACCCGATCAACGGTGACGCCGACAGCGCGGTGGCCCGGCGGTCGTACGTGTTGGAGCGGCTTGTGGAGTCCGGGCAGGTGCCGGCGGACGCGGCGGCGGCGGCGCGCGCCGAACCCCTGCAACTGCGGCCCAGCGAGACCCCGAACGACTGCACCGGCGTGCCCGACGCGCACAACGACTGGGGCTTCTTCTGCGACTGGTTCACCCGCTGGTGGAGCGGTCAGTCAGCGTTCGGGGCGACCGCCGACGAGCGGCAGCGCGCGCTGCGCCGGGGTGGCTTCTCCATCGTGTCGTCGCTCGACCCGGGGGTGCAGCGGGCCACCACCGAGCAGGTGTTGCGGATCTACCCCAAGAACACGGCCGAGGCGGTGCCCACCGCGGTGGTGCAACCGGGCACCGGGCGGGTGCTTGCGATGTCGGTGAACCGCGCCTACAGCGTGGCGGACAACCCGGTCGGGCAGAAGAACCGTCCGAACACCGTCAACCAGTTGGTCGCCGGCGGCGGCGCCATCGAGGGTTACCAGGGCGGCTCCACGTTCAAGCTCTTCACCCTGCTGGCCGCGCTGGAGTCCGGCCTGCCGCTCTCCACCGACTTCGTGGCACCGACCCAGTTGCTCACCCGCTTCCCGGTGACCGGGCAGGCGAGCTGCGACGGACGGTGGTGCCCGGCGAACGCCAGCCCGTCGTCGATGGACGGCCCCCGCACCATGTGGAGCGCGTTCGGCCGCTCGGTGAACACGTACTTCGCCTGGCTCACCGAGAAGGTCGGCGCCGACCGGGTGGTCGAGATGGCCGAGCGGCTCGGCATCGTCCTACGGGCCGAGTCCGACGCCAAGCTGGCCCGCTACGGGGCGAAGGACTGGGGCCCCTTCACGCTCGGCGTTGCGGCCACCACCCCGCTGGACCTCGCCACCGCGTACGCCACGGTGGCGGCCGAGGGGACCTGGTGCGCGCCGCTGCCGGTGGTCTCGATCACCGACTCGGGGGGCCGACCTGTCGACGCCGCCAAGCCGGACTGCCGACAGGTGCTCGACGCCGACGTGGCGCGGGCGGCCACCGACGCGGCCCGCTGCCCGGTCGGCGACCAGTCCATGTACGGGCGCTGCGACGGTGCCACCGCCCCCGGGCTGCGGGCGAAGCTCGGCCGTCCGGTGGCGGGCAAGACGGGCAGCTCGGAGCGGTACGAGACGGAGACGGTGGTGGCGTTCACCCCGCAGCTGGCGGTCGCCTCGATGGCCGCGAACCCGGACGATCCCCGGGACGCGGTCGGTCAGGCGGTGCAGGCGCAGATGGTGAACGCGGTCGGCGAGGTGCTCGCGTTCGCCCTACGCGACCAACCGGTCCGCGACTTCGTCCCGCCAAGCGAACGAACAGCCTTCCAACCCCAACCCCAAGCAGGCAACTAACCCCCTCCCGACGCTGCCCCGCCCGCCCCTCGGCCCCGCCGATCTTGCACTTACTGTCGGGATAAATAGTGCAGAAGTCGACTAAACGGCAACACAAAGTGCAAGATCGGCGAGGGAGGTGGGGGGTGCCGCGCGGACCTCGTCGATCAAGGAGTTGTGGTGGGTGATTTGTCCTTGGAAACCCCTTTTGTGGGGCACCACAACTCCATGATCGGCGCGGGCAGGGCAGGGCAGGGCAGGGGCAGGGCATCGGCGTGGGCGGGGCGGGTTGTTAGTGGGGGTGTTGGGCGTTGCGGGCTATGTTGCGGGCCATTCCGCCGAAGACCACCGCGTGGAAGGGTGCCACCGACCCCCAGTAGGCGTGCCCGGCCAGGCCGCGCGGCAGGAAGACCGCGCGCTGCTGGTAACGGCTGCGGCCGCCGTCGGTCGGGAGGACCCGCATCTCCAGCCAGGCCCGGCCGGGCAGTCGCATCTCGGCGCGTAGTCGCAGCAACTCACCCGGGACGATCTCTTCGACGCGCCAGAAGTCCAGCGCCTCACCGACCTGGAGTCGGTGCGGGTCGCGTCGACCCCGTCGTAGCCCGACCCCGCCGACCAGCCGGTCCAACCAGCCGCGGATGGACCAGGCCAGCGGGAACGAGTACCAGCCGTGTTCGCCGCCGACGCCTTCGACGACCCGCCAGAGCGCTGCGGGTGGGGCGTCGACCGTTCGCTCCCGCACATCGGTGTAGACGGTGCCGCCGGACCAGTCCGGGTCGCTGGGCAGCGGCTCGGCGGGAGCGTCCGGGCCGCTCGCGGTGGACCAGCGGGTCTCCACCTGCGCGTCGCGCACCTTGGCCAGTGCCAGCGCCACCGCCTCGTCGAAGCCGGTCAGCCCGCCGGGCGGGTCCGGGACGTAGCGGGCGATGTCGTGTTCGTGGGCGACCGCTTCGTGGATCAGGCTCTCCACGAGAGGACGGGCGATCTTGTTCGGCACCGGGGTGATCAGGCCGACCCAGTGCGAGGAGAGCGACGGGGTGAGCGGGCGGACCGGCACGATGATCCGTCGCCGCAGCCCGGCCACCCGCGCGTAGCGCTGCATCATCTCGAGGAAGGTCAGCACGTCCGGCCCGCCGACGTCGAAGCCCCGGTTGACCTCGGCCGGCAGGTGGGCGCAACCGGCCAGGTAGTGCAGGACGTCGCGGACCGCGATCGGCTGGATCCGGTTGCGGACCCAACGCGGTGTGATCATGGCGGGCAAGCGCTCGGTCAGGTACCGCAGCATCTCGAACGACGCCGAGCCGGACCCGATGATCACCGCGGCGCGGAGCACCGCCGTGGGCACCTCGCTGGCCAGCAGGATCCGGCCCACCTCGGCGCGGGACCGGAGGTGCGGGGAGGGGACCTCGGCGTCGGACGCCGGCTCCGGCCCGCCCAGGTAGACGATCCGACGTACGCCGGCCGCGCGGGCCGCCGCCGCGAAGTTGGTCGCCGCCGCCCGGTCGGCCGCCTCGAAGTCGGACCGGCCCAGCGAGTGGACCATGAAGTACGCGACGTCCACGTCGGCGAACGCGTCGGCAAGCGTCTCCGGTCGGCTCAGATCCCCCTCGACGATCTCGGCCGCCGAGGCCCACGGCACGTCACGCAGCCGTACCGCCTTGCGGGCGAGGCAGCGCACGGTGTGCCCGTCAGCGAGCAGCAGCGGCGTCAGCCGCCCGCCGATGTAGCCGGTCGCTCCGGTGACGAGGCATCTCACAGGTCCCAGTGTGCGGCCCCCTAGACTCGTTCGCTGTGGAGACCGAGACGAGCACCTTCTGGGGGCCGGATTTCGCGCAGCTCAGGGCCGTTGACCCGGAGATCGCCGGGGTGGTCCTCGGTGAGTTGGACCGGTTGCGGAGCGGCCTGCAGCTCATCGCCAGCGAGAACCTGACCTCGCCGGCGGTGCTGGCGGCGCTCGGTTCGACGCTCACCAACAAGTACGCCGAGGGTTACCCGGGCCGGCGCTACTACGGCGGTTGTGCCGAGGTGGACCGGGCCGAGGAGATCGGCGTCGAGCGCGCCAAGGAGCTCTTCGGGGCGGAGCACGCCAACCTCCAGCCGCACTCCGGGGCAAGCGCCAACCTGGCCGCGTACGCCGCCCTGGTGCAGCCGGGCGACACCGTGCTGGCGATGGACCTGCCGCACGGCGGGCACCTCACCCACGGCAGCCGGGTGAACTTCTCCGGCAAGTGGTTCCACCCGGTCGGCTACCCGGTCCGGCCGGACACCGAGCTGATCGACTACGACGAGGTCCGGGACCTGGCGCGGGCGCACCGACCCAAGCTGATCATCTGTGGGGCGACCGCCTACCCGCGCCTGATCGACTTCGCGCGGTTCCGGGAGATCGCCGACGAGGTCGGCGCGTACCTGATGGTGGACGCCGCCCACTTCATCGGCCTGGTCGCCGGCCGGGCCATCCCGTCCCCGGTGCCGTACGCCGACGTCGTCTGCGCCACGACCCACAAGGTGCTGCGCGGGCCGCGTGGCGGCATGATCCTGTGCCGCGAGTCGCTGGCCCAGCGGATCGACAAGGCCGTCTTCCCGTTCACCCAGGGCGGCCCGCTGATGCACGCGGTCGCGGCCAAGGCGGTCGCGCTGCGCGAGGCCGCCCAGCCGGAGTTCCAGACGTACGCCCGGCAGGTGGTCAGCAACGCCCAGGCGCTCGCCGCCGGGCTCGCCGACGAGGGGATGCGCCCGGTCTCCGGTGGCACCGACACCCACCTCGCCCTGATCGACCTGCGGGAGCTGGGGGTGACCGGCACCGAGGCCGAGCGCCGCTGCGACGCCGCGTCAATCACCCTCAACAAGAACGCCATTCCGTACGACCCACAGCCCCCGATGGTGGCCTCCGGCATCCGGGTGGGCACCCCCAGCGTCACCACGCAGGGGATGCGCGAGGGGGAGTTGCGCCAGGTGGCCACCCTGATCGCCCGTGCGGTGCGCACCGATCCGGGGGCCCCGGGCGGGGCCGACGAGCTGACCCGGCTCGGTGCCGAGGTCTCCGAGCTGGTCGCGGCGTTCCCGGCGTACCCCCGTGGCTGAGCCCGGGGTGGTCGAGCCGGACAGTGACCGGCGGTGGCGGCTGCGGCACCTGCCGGTGCTGTTGGCCGCGTCGGCGGCGCTCGCCGTGGTCGCCGCGGTGGTGGGCGCGGTGACCGGCGGCGCGACGGCTGCGCTCGGCGCGGCGGCCGGCGTGGGCGTCACGGTGCTCAGCTACACCCTCACCACCGTGGTCCTGGCCCGGGCCGACCAGGTGAACCCGCAGTTGCTGCTGCCGCTCGGGGTGGGCCTGTACGTGCTGAAGTTCAGCGTGCTGGGTGGGGTGCTGGTGGCGGTCGCGTCGACCGGCTGGCCCGGATTGATCCCTCTCTGCCTCGGCATCGTCGCCGGGGTGGCAGTGTGGACGGCGGTGCACCTCTGGTGGCTGACCACGGTGCACGCCCGTCGGACGCACGACTGACCTGGCGGGTCGTCCCATCTTTCGGACGCGCGGCAATGTGTCGGCCTCCGGTCATTTTCCGACGGGCGGAAGGGGAGTAGCGTGCCCACAGACGACGGCGCCCACGAGAAGCCCACACAACGACGGTTGTGCGGGGGGTGAGGCACAGCCTCGTCTTCCCGGCTGATATCGTTCGCCCCGTCATGGCTGGTGACCAAACCCCCCGTCCCGCCGGTGAACCGGACGATTATCCGTCCGGCGCCGGTCAGGGTTGGACCGCGCTCAGCTACCTCGTCGGAGGCATGCTCGTGTGGGGTTTCATCGGCTGGCTGGTCGACCAGTGGCTCGATACAGGTGGCGTCGCCACCGGGATCGGCGTCGTGCTCGGCGTGACCGGGGGGATCATCCTCGTCGTCCGTCGGCTCGGCACGCCTACTTAGGAAGGGACACGGTGTTCGGACAGGCGAACGTTCTGGCAGCGGGCCAGGCGGCATTCCCACCCAGCGTGGACGACTTCTACCTGCCCGCGATCGTGCCCTGGGGCGCGGAGAACGCCCCGTGGTTCACCAAGTTCACGCTGATGATCTGGATCGCGGTCGGCTTTCTGATCATCTTCTTCCTGGCGACCTATCGGAACCCTCAGTTGGTGCCGACCAAGAAGCAGTGGTTCGCCGAGTCGATCTACGGCTTCGTGCGCAACAACATCGCGGTCGACATGATCGGTCACCAGGGCGTGCGGTTCGCCCCCTACTTCACGACGCTGTTCTGCTTCGTGCTGGTGACGAACGCGTTCGCGATCATTCCGTTCTTCCAGATCTCGCCGAACTCGCACATCGCCTTCCCGGCGATCCTCGCGGTGATCAGCTACGTGCTGTTCAACTACATCGGCATCCGGCACCACGGTTTTGGCAAATACTTCAAGCACGCCCTGATCCCGCCGGCACCGTGGTACATCCTGCCGCTGCTGATCCCGATCGAGGCGTTCTCGACCTTCATCATCCGGCCGTTCTCGCTTGCCGTCCGTCTCTTCGCGAACATGTTCGCCGGCCACATGCTCCTGCTGGTCTTCACGCTCGGCGGCTTCGCGATGCTCAACGCCAACGTCTGGCTGGCGCCGATCTCGGTGGTCTCCTGGGTGATGACAGTGGCGCTGACCCTCCTCGAGGCGCTTGTCATCGTGTTGCAGGCCTACGTCTTCACCGTGCTGAGCGCCAGCTACATCCAGGGTGCGCTCGCCGAAGAGCACTGATCCACGCACCAACCGTTGTCGTCCCGCGTGAGAGTCACGCGTGATAACCAGGAGGAACCACTAATGGATTACGTCGCCGCGGTAGAGGGCAGCACCGCCGCCATCGGCTACGGCCTCGCGGCCATCGGCCCGGGCATCGGCGTTGGCCTGGTCTTCGCCGCCTACATCCAGTCGACCGCCCGGCAGCCCGAGTCGTCGCGCATGACCCTGCCGTACGTCTGGATCGGCTTCGCCGTCATCGAGGCGCTCGCGCTGTTCGGCATCGCCTTCGGCTTCATCTGGGCCGGCTGATTCCGCCCCTTCCGACCGGGAGGTCACCCATGTTGTTCCTCCTCGCCGCCGAGGGTGGTGAGTCAGAGCACAACCCGATCATTCCGATCCCGCAGGAGATCGCGGTCGGCATCGTCGCCTTCGCCGTGCTCTGCTTCGTGCTGATGAAGTTCGTCTTCCCGCGCATGGAGCAGACCTTCCAGGCTCGGGTCGACGCGATCGAGGGCGGCATCAAGCGCGCCGAGGCCGCCCAGGCCGAGGCGAACCAGCTGCTCGAGCAGTACCGTGCCCAGCTCGCCGAGGCCCGGACCGACGCCGCCAAGATCCGTGACGACGCTCGGGCCGACGCCGAGGGCATCCGGCAGGACATCCTCGCCAAGGCGCGGGAGGAGTCCGACCGGGTCATCCAGGCGGGCAAGGACGCGCTCGCCGCCGAGCGGGCCACCATCGTGCGCGAGCTGCGCGCGGAGGTCGGCACGATCGCGGTGGACCTGGCCAGCAAGATCGTTGGCGAGTCGCTTGCCGACGAGGCGCGGCGCAAGGGCACCGTCGACCGGTTCCTGAGCGGTCTCGAGAGCACGGGGGCCCGCTGATGCAGGCCGCCAGCCGGGAGTCGTACAAGGTCGCGGCCGAGCGCCTCGACGCGTACGTCCGCGGCGCGGAGCCGTCGGCGGTGGCCTCCACCGCCGACGCCATCCTCTCCGTGGCGACCCTGCTGCGGCGTGAGCCGCGGCTGCGCCGGGCGCTCTCCGAGCCGGCCCGCTCCGGCGAGGACCGCGGCGCGCTGCTCGGCGACATGCTTGGCGGGCGGATCGGCGCGGACGCGCTCGACCTGCTCGTGACGCTGGTCTCCGGCCGCTGGTCGGCACCGTCGGAGTTGCTCGACGGCACCGAGCGGCTGGGCGTGGAGGCGCTGCTGGCCAGCGCCGACTCCGCCGGTGAGCTGGGCGAGGTCGAGGACGAGCTGTTCCGCTTCGGTCAGGTCGTCTCCGGTCAGTCGGCACTGAGCAACGCGCTCGCCGACCCGGTCGCCCCGGTCGAGCAGCGGGCCACCCTGGCCCGCGAGCTGCTCGCCGACAAGGCCCGCCCGGTCACCGTCCGCCTCGTCGAGGCAGCGCTCGGCGGGTTCGGGGGACGTTCCTTCAGCGGAGCGCTCACCCGACTGGTCGAGCTCGCCGCCGACCGGCGTGACCGGCAGGTGGCGTACGTGACCGTCGCGGCCCCGTTGAGTGACGAGGACGAGCGTCGGCTGGGTGCGAGCCTCACCGCGATATACGGTCGAGAGGTGTCCGTCAAGCAGACGGTCGACCCCGCCGTTCTCGGTGGCGTGAGCGTCCGGGTCGGTTCCGACCTGTACGACGGCACCATCCTGCGCCGCCTCAACGAGACCCGCAACGCTCTCGCGAAGCGCTGAACGGCTTCGCCGCCCAGCAATGCGGTGGTTCCGCCGCCGCACCGTTGGGGCGGCTCCGCCGCCGCAGCGCCCGGATTGACAGACGCCATTCGGACCGGTTGGTACTAGGTATCCCGGGCCCCTGAATTTTAAGGAAGCAGAGGATGGCCGAGCTGACCATCTCGACGGAGGAGATCCGCGGCGCCCTGGAGCGCTACGTCTCCTCCTACTCGTCCGACGTCTCCCGCGAGGAGGTCGGCACCGTCGCCGACACCGGCGACGGTATCGCCCACGTCGAGGGCCTGCCCTCGACCAAGACCAACGAGCTCTTGGAGTTCGAGGACGGCACGCTCGGCGTGGCACTGAACCTCGACGTCCGGGAGATCGGCGTCGTCGTGCTCGGTGACTCCGCCAAGCTGGAGGAGGGGCAGCGGGTCAAGCGCACCGACCGCGTCCTCTCGGTTCCGGTGGGCGACGCCTTCCTCGGCCGCGTGGTCAACGCGCTCGGCCAGCCGATCGACGGGCTCGGCGACATCGCCGACGAGGGCTACCGCGAGCTGGAGCTGCAGGCTCCGAACGTGATGTCCCGGCAGTCGGTGTTCGAGCCGCTGCAGACCGGCATCAAGGCCATCGACGCGATGACCCCGGTCGGTCGCGGTCAGCGGCAGCTGATCATCGGTGACCGGAAGACCGGTAAGACCACGGTCGCCCTGGACGCCATCCTCAACCAGCGGGACAACTGGCGCACCGGCGACCCGAAGAAGCAGGTCCGCTGCATCTACGTCGCCATCGGCCAGAAGGCCTCCACCATCGCCTCGATCAAGGGGCAGCTGGAGGAGGCGGGCGCGATGGAGTACACCACCATCGTCGCCTCGCCGGCGTCCGACCCGGCCGGCTTCAAGTACCTGGCCCCGTACACCGGCTCGTCCATCGGGCAGCACTGGATGTACGGCGGCAAGCACGTCCTGATCGTCTTCGACGACCTGAGCAAGCAGGCCGAGGCGTACCGCGCCGTGTCCCTGCTGCTGCGTCGCCCGCCGGGCCGTGAGGCGTACCCGGGTGACGTCTTCTACCTGCACTCCCGCCTGCTGGAGCGCTGCGCGAAGCTCTCCGACGAGTTGGGTGGCGGCTCGATGACCGGTCTGCCGATCATCGAGACGAAGGCCAACGACATCTCGGCGTTCATCCCGACCAACGTCATCTCGATCACCGACGGCCAGATCTTCCTGGAGACCGACCTGTTCAACCAGGGCGTCCGTCCGGCGATCAACGTCGGCACCTCGGTCTCCCGGGTTGGCGGCGCGGCGCAGGTGAAGCCGATGAAGAAGGTCGCCGGCTCGCTGCGGCTCAATCTGGCCCAGTACCGCGAGCTGGAGGCGTTCGCCGCCTTCGCCTCCGACCTGGACCGGGCCTCCCGGGCCCAGCTGGACCGCGGTTCGCGCCTGGTCGAGCTGCTCAAGCAGCCGAACTACTCCCCGTACCCGGTGCAGGAGCAGGTCGTCTCGGTCTGGGCCGGCACCGAGGGCAAGCTGGACGACATCCCGGTGGGTGAGGTTCGGCGCTTCGAGTCGGAGTTCCTCCAGTACCTGCGTCACAAGCACCAGGGTGTGCTGGCCGGCATCGCCGACAACCAGTGGAACGACGAGATCATCGGCTCCCTGGACAGCGCCATCGCCGAGTTCAAGCAGGTCTTCCTCGGCAAGGAGGACGAGCGCAAGATCAACGACGCGCCGGCCGCTCCGCTCGAGGGCGACGAGAACCGCGAGACGGTGACCCGCTTCCGCGACGGCGCGACCGACCGCCCGGCCGAGAGCTGATCCCATGGCGGCCCAGGTACGCGTTCTTCGTCAACGAATCCGCTCGGCGAAGTCGATGAAGAAGATCACCAAGGCGATGGAGCTCGTGGCGACGAGCCGGATCGCCAAGGCCCAGGCCCGGGTGCAGGCGTCCCTGCCGTACGCCCAGGCCATCACCGGCGTGCTCACGGCGCTGGCGTCCAACGCGCGGATCGACCACCCGCTGCTCACCCCGCGCGAGCGGGTGCGGCGGGCGGGCGTCCTGTTGGTCACCAGCGACCGTGGCCTGGCCGGCGGCTACAGCTCCAACGCGATCAGGATGGCCGAGTCGCTCATCGCGCGGCTCAAGGCGGACGGCAAGGAGCCGGTGCTCTACGTCATCGGGCGTAAGGGCGTCGGGTTCTACCGGTTCCGGGACCGGCCGATCGAGGCGAACTGGACCGGCTTCAGCGAGCAGCCGTCGTTCGAGGACGCCCGTACCGTCGGTGAGACGCTGATCAAGGCGTTCACCGCGGGTGCGGACGACGTCGACGGCGGCGCCGGAGCGGACGGGGTGCTCGGCGTCGACGAGTTGCACATCGTCTACACCGAGTTCAAGTCGCTGATGACGCAGAACCCGGTCACCAAGGTCATCGGTCCGATGCAGGTCGAGGACCGGCCGCGCTCCGAGGGGCTGCTGCCGGCGTACGAGTTCGAGCCGGAGGCGGAGGCGCTGCTCGACGCGCTCCTGCCGAGGTACATCAACACGCGGATCTACGCGGCATTGATCGAGTCGGCGGCGAGTGAGTCGGCGGCACGGCGGCGGGCGATGAAGAGCGCCACCGACAACGCCGAAGAGATGATCGAGAAGTACACGCGTGAGATGAACTCGGCCCGCCAGGCCGGCATCACCCAGGAGATCAGCGAGATCGTCGGCGGCGCCAACGCGCTGGCCGCGTCGGGAAGTGAAGTGTGATGACTGTATCGACTGCGGCTGGTGGACCAGCCGAGACCAAGACGGCCACGGGTCGCGTGGTCCGGGTCATCGGCCCGGTCGTCGACGCCGAGTTCCCGCGCGACGCCATGCCGGCCCTGTTCAACGCCCTGAACGTCACCGTGAGCCTGTCCGGCGGTGACAAGACGCTGACCCTGGAGGTCGCCCAGCACCTGGGTGACAACCTGGTCCGCGCCATCTCGATGCAGCCGACGGACGGTCTCGTCCGCGGCGCGGAGGTACGTGACTCCGGCTCGCCGATCACCGTCCCGGTGGGCGACGCGGTCAAGGGTCACGTGTTCAACGCGATCGGCGAGGTGCTCAACCTCAAAGAGGGCGAGACGCTGACCCCGGACGACCACTGGGGTATCCACCGCAAGGCCCCGGCCTTCGCGGACCTGGAGCCGAAGACCGAGATGCTGGAGACCGGCATCAAGGTCATCGACCTGCTCGCCCCGTACGTCAAGGGCGGCAAGATCGGCCTGTTCGGTGGCGCGGGCGTGGGCAAGACGGTGCTCATCCAGGAGATGATCACCCGGGTTGCCCGTAACTTCGGTGGTACCTCGGTCTTCGCCGGCGTGGGTGAGCGCACCCGTGAGGGCAACGACCTCATCGCCGAGATGACCGAGTCCGGCGTCATCGACAAGACCGCGCTGGTCTACGGCCAGATGGACGAGCCGCCGGGCACCCGGCTGCGGGTGGCGCTCTCCGCGCTGACCATGGCGGAGTACTTCCGCGACGTGAAGAAGCAGGAGGTGCTGCTCTTCATCGACAACATCTTCCGCTTCACCCAGGCCGGCTCGGAGGTCTCCACCCTGCTCGGGCGTATGCCGAGCGCGGTGGGCTACCAGCCGACCCTGGCCGACGAGATGGGCGAGCTCCAGGAGCGGATCACCTCCGTCCGGGGCCAGGCCATCACCTCCATGCAGGCGATCTACGTGCCGGCGGACGACTACACCGACCCCGCTCCGGCCACCACGTTCGCCCACCTGGACGCGACCACCAACCTGGAGCGGTCGATCTCCGACAAGGGCATCTACCCGGCGGTGGACCCGCTGGCGTCCTCGTCCCGGATCCTCGCCCCGGAGTTCGTCGGCCCCGACCACTTCCAGGTCGCCACCGAGGTGAAGCGGATCCTGCAGCGCTACAAGGACCTGCAGGACATCATCGCCATCCTCGGCATCGAGGAGCTCTCCGAGGAAGACAAGATCACCGTGGCCCGGGCCCGGCGGATCGAGCGCTTCCTCTCGCAGAACACCTACGCGGCGGAGCAGTTCACCGGCGTGCCGGGCTCGACGGTTCCGATCAAGGAGACCATCGAGGCGTTCCGTAAGATCAGCGAGGGTGAGTACGATCACTTCCCCGAGCAGGCGTTCTTCATGTGCGGCGGTCTCGAGGACCTGGAGCGCAAGGCTGAGGAGCTGATGAAGGCCTGATCCTGCCCTCATCCGATCTGTAGCAAAAAGACTGCCCCGGCCATGCCGGGGCAGTCTTTTGTTCATGTTCGCGCCTTACCATCGTCGCGGTCCGTTACTCGTGGTCGTCTCTCCTGAGACTCCCGAGCTACGGTCGATCCGCGCGCTCACCTGAACGAGCGTTGATCTTTGCAACCTTTCGACGACGTGCGCCCGTCTTTCTCGTCGTGGGCGTAACGAACGGAGATGCTCGTGGGTAAGGCCGGCAAGAGTGGCCGCAAGCCGTCCATCTGGCGGGGTGTGCCGCGGTGGGCCAGGATCTGCACGGTGTTCGGCACCGTGCTGACCGTGCTCAGCGGCGGCGTGCTGGTCAGCGCCGAGGTGCTGATGGCCCGCTACGAGGGGTCCGTCGGCAAGGCCGACCTCTTCGGCGACCAGGCGGCGGGTGCCCAGGCGAAGAAGAGCGAGATCAAGGGGCCGCTCAACATCCTGCTCGTCGGCATCGACCCCCGTACGCCGACGGCCGCGCCACTTGCCGACTCGATCATGGTGCTGCACGTGCCGGCGTCGATGGACCGGGCCTACCTGTTCTCGTTGCCTCGTGACCTCTACGTGCACATCCCAGAGTTCAAGAAGGCCAACTTCCCGGGCGAGACCACGAAGATCAATGCCGCGATGTCGTTCGGCAGCAAGGTGCCGGGGGCCAACCCCGACGCGGCGCGGGGCTTCGAGTTGCTGGCCAGCACCGTGCAGAAGGTCACCGGCATCAAGCGATTCGACGCCGGGGCGATCATCAACTTCACCGGTTTCCAGAAGATCGTGGACGCCATGGGTGGGGTCGACATGTACATCGAGCGGGACGTGAAGTCCGAGCACAAGCAGCCGGACGGCAAGCCGCGGCCGGGCAACACCCGCGGCGAGGGCTACGTCGGCCCGCAGGCGGTCTACAAGAAGGGCAACCGGCACCTGAGTGGGTGGCAGGCGCTGGACTACGTCCGGCAGCGCTACCCGAAGAACGGCGTACCGGATTCCGACTACGGTCGGCAGCGCCACCAGCAGCAGTTCGTCAAGGCCATGGTCGGCCAGGCGTTCAGCGCCGACGTGGTGTCCAACCCGATCAAGCTGGACAAGGTGCTCCGCGCCGCCGGCCAGTCACTGATCTTCAACGGGCGGGGCAACAGTGTGGTCGACTTCGGGCTCGCCCTGAAGGACATCCGCCCCAACACCATCGAGATGATCAAACTGCCCGGTGGTGGCGTCTTCGAGGGCAAGAGGTACCTGGGCGAACAGTTCCAGGAGGGGGTCCCGGACTTCTTCACCGCCCTGCACAACGAGCAACTCGACCCGTTCCTGCTCGAGCACCCGGAATTCGTGAACAAGGCCAAGTAGCCCGGCCGGCGTTGTCGCCACCCGCGTTGGGCGCGCCGTATCGTCAGGCTAGACTTTCGGCAATCCGTAGCCGCAGCAAGGAGACAGCGTGGCACAGCAGCTTCACGTCGAGCTCGTCGCCGTCGAGGAGAAGGTCTGGTCCGGTGACGCCGAGATGGTCGTCGCCCGGACGACCGAGGGCGAGCTCGGTGTCCTGCCGGGGCACGCGCCGCTTCTCGGCCAGCTCGCCGAGCCCGGTCAGGTGCGCATCAAGCTCGCTGGCGGCGAGCAGGTCGCCTACGAGGTGGCCGGCGGCTTCCTCTCGGTGAGCGCCGACGGTGTCACCGTGCTTGCCGAGAGCGCAACCCCGGTCTCCGCGCAGAGCCGCTGAGCCACACCGGGGATGGAGATCGTCGAAGGATTCGGGATCGGCGTCGTCGTCATCCTCGGCGCGCTTCTGATCCTCTTCGTCCGGCGAGCTCTGGTCACCCGTAGCGGTGGCATCATCCGGCTCAGCGTCCGGGTCTCCACCATGCTCGACGGGCGGGGCTGGTCGCCCGGCTTCGGCCGGTTCGCCGGCGACGAACTGCGCTGGTACCGGATGTTCAGCTTCGCGATCCGGCCCAAGCGGGTGCTCTCCCGTAAAGGGCTGGCAGTGGAACGCCGCAGGTTGCCCGAAGGTCAGGAACGGTTCTCCATGCCGGCCGACTGGGTGATCCTCCGCTGTACCAGTCACCACGCACCGGTGGAGATCGCCATGGCGCGATCGACCGTTACCGGCTTCCTCTCCTGGCTCGAGGCCGCCCCTCCGGGGGCGGTCTCGCCGCGTGTGGCCTCCCAGGACTGGCCCGCTGCCTGACCGGCTCGTCCGGGGTTGCTCTTGCTTTCCGTGGTCGGTTCTTGGGTTCCGTGGTGGCTCTGGGGTCCGTGGTGGCTCTGGGGTCCGTGGTCGCTCTGGGGTCCGTGGTCGCTCTGGGGTCCGTGGTTGCTCTTGTGGGTTTCCGGGGGAGCCCGCCCGGCTCCGGGCGGTCAGGCTTGATCCCTGCGCCGGGCGGGCTCCCCCGGAAACCCTGACGTTGCCGCTGTGCGTCGGTCCGGCATGGTCTCTGATCATCTGCCGTTACCTGTGCAGTCGGGTCTTGCCTTCCTGGCGGACGGAGCGGCGGGGCAGCGTGGTCTGCTCGCGGGGCAGCGTGATCGACTTCGGGTTTACGGGAGTCGGGGTGTCTTGATGGTCAGGATGGGCCGACTTCAAGGAACCCAAGTTGATCTCGGCCAGGCCAGGCCAGGCCAGGCCAGGCGGCTGGCCCCGCCCCCCCGTCCCGTCCCGACCCGTCCCGTCCCGGACCATCCTGCCCGCTTGTCGGGGCCGTGTGGTCTGGCCGGGTCTGTCGGGCCCTCGACCGTCAGCAGAGGCCCTCGGTCTTGCGGGGGGCCGCTGTACGGACGAGTCAGCCGTGGCTACGCGTGGTGGCGGGCAGAGTGGGAACCCAGACCTCGACGTGGTGCGGAGCGCCGACGTTCAGCGCTTGCCGCCCGGCACCCATAGCACGTCTCCTGCCGGATTTGCCGTTCTTGACAGGATAAAGAGCAGATCGGAGAGCCGGTTGAGATACTTTGCCGGGAGCGTGCTGGTTCGTTCCGGATCGTGGCTGACCAGCGCCCACGCTGCCCGTTCGGCCCGCCGGGCGACGGTTCGCGCCACGTGCAGCAGTGCCGCGCCAGCGGTGCCGCCCGGGAGGATGAAGGAGTCGAGCTTGCTCAGGCGTGCGTTGTACTCGTCGCACCAGCCCTCCAGGCGCTCGACGTACTCCTCCGTCACCCGCAGCGGCGGGTACTTCGGCTCCGGCTCGACCGGGGTGGACAGGTCGGCGCCGACGTCGAACAGGTCGTTCTGCACCGACCCCAGCACGCCGCGAAGTTCCTCGTTGAGGTTTCCCAGCGCGAGCGCCACGCCGATCGCCGCGTTGCACTCGTCGACATCCGCGTACGCGGCGATCCGTGGATCGGTCTTCGGCACCTGCTCGTTGTTGCTCAGCCTGGTCATGCCGGCGTCGCCGGCCTTGGTGTAGATGCGCGTGAGGTGGACGGCCATGACGCACAGCCTACGGATTCCCGACCTGACGATCCCGGCGCGGCCGGACAGCAGCCCCGGTTGGCCGGTGGTGGTGGGCCCCGGCGACGCCGGCGATCCGGCGGTCAACGACGTCGACGTCATCCGGGTCCGCGGTGACGCCAGACTGGCGGGCACCGTGCACGTGGTCGGTGCCAAGAACTCGGCGTTGAAGTTGATGGCCGCCGCCTTGCTCGCGCCCGGCCGCAGTGTGATTACCAACGTTCCCCGGATCACCGACATCGCCATCATGGGGGAGGTGCTGCGCCGGCTGGGCTGCGACGTCCAGTTCGACGCGGACGACCCGGTCGACCCGATGGTCGCTCGTGGCGGCGTGGCCCGGTCCCGGTCGGTGACGATCGACGTACCCGAGCAGCCGGGCGCGGAGGCCGACTACGACCTGGTCCGACGGTTGCGGGCCTCGATCTGCGTGCTCGGCCCGCTGCTGGCCCGTCGGGGGTACGTGCGGGTGGCCCATCCCGGCGGCGATGCGATCGGGTCGCGGGGGTTGGACATGCACATCTCCGGGCTGACCCGGATGGGCGCGGAGATCTCCGGTGAGCACGGTTTCGTCATCGCGTCCGCCCCGCACGGGCTGCGCGGCGCGGACATCGTGCTGGACTTCCCGAGCGTCGGCGCGACCGAGAACCTGGTGATGGCGGCCGTGCTGGCCCAGGGGACCACGATGATCGACAACGCGGCGCGGGAGCCGGAGATCGTCGACATCTGCACGATGCTCAGCCAGATGGGCGCGCGGATCTCCGGCGCGGGCACGTCCACGTTGCGGATCACCGGCGTGCCCGGCCTGCGTCCGGTACGCCACGCCACGGTGGGGGACCGGATCGTCGCCGGCACCTGGGCTTTCGGCGCGGCGATGACCAGGGGCGACGTGACGGTGACCGGTCTGGACCCGGCGTACCTGGAGGTCGCGCTGGACAAGGTGGTCGCGGCCGGCGGCCTGGTGGAGACCCGCGGGGACGGCTTCCGGGTACGGATGGACGAGCGGCCCCGGGCGGTGGACGTGGTGACGTTGCCGTACCCCGGCTTCGCCACCGACCTGCTGCCGATGGCGATCGGGCTGGCCGCAGTCAGCGACGGCGCCTCGCTGATCACCGAGAACATCTTCGACGGCCGGTTCATGTTCGCCAACGAGATGATGCGGCTCGGCGCGGACATCAAGACCGATGGGCACCACGCGGTGGTCCGTGGACGGGATCGGCTCTCCGGCGCCCCGGTGCAGGCGACCGACATCCGCGCCGGCGCGGGGCTGATCATCGCCGGTCTCTGCGCGCAGGGGGTCACCGAGGTGTCGCACGTGCACCACGTGGATCGGGGTTACCCGGACTTCGTGGCCGACCTTCGTGCGCTCGGGGTGGCGGTCGAGCGGGGCACCACGCCCGAGGAACCGGCACTGGAGATCTGAACCCCGACCGCCGCTTAGTCATCGTTCAGGCTCGCCGACTAGGGTGCAGACAGGCACTCAATCGCAGCGAGGGAGAAGCAGATGGCGGGTCGACTCGCGGTCGTCGGGGCCGGGTTGATGGGTTCCGGCATCGCCCAGGTGGCGGCGCAGGCGGGCTGGCAGGTGACGCTGCGCGACCTGGACGACGCGGCCACCACCCGTGGGCTCGGCGGCATCCGGAAGTCGTTGGAGAAGTTCGCCGAGAAGGGCAAGATCGAGGCGTCCGAGGTCGAGGCGACGCTGGCCCGGATCACCCCCACCACCGACCTGGAGGCGGCGGCGGACGCGGACATCGTGGTCGAGGCGGTCTTCGAGCGGCTGGAGATCAAGCACGAGGTGTTCCGCGCCCTGGACAAGATCTGCAAGTCGGACGCGGTGCTCGCCACCAACACCTCGGCCATTCCGGTCACCCAGATCGCCGCGGTGACCGAGCGGCCCGAGGCGGTCGTCGGCACCCACTTCTTCTCTCCGGTGCCGATGATGCAGCTCTGCGAGCTGGTGCGCGGCTACAAGACAAGCGATGCGGCGCTCGACACCGCGCGGGCCTTCGCCGAGGAGATCGGCAAGACGGTGGTGGTCGTCAACCGGGACATCGCCGGCTTCGTCACCACCCGGTTGATCTCCGCACTGGTGATGGAGGCCGTCAAGCTGGTCGAGTCCGGCGTGGTGTCCGCCGAGGACCTGGACACGGCCTGCCGGCTGGGCTTCGGGCACGCGATGGGCCCGCTTGCCACCACCGACCTGACCGGCGTGGACGTGCTGCTGCACGCCTCGAAGAACATCTACACCGACACGGCCGACGAGAAGTTCTTCCCGCCGGAGCTGCTCCAGCGGATGGTCACGGCGGGCGACCTGGGCCGCAAGACCGGCAAGGGTTTCTACACCTACTGAGACGGGCAGCCGTAGGGGCCGCTCGCGGGCCCCTACGGTCCACTCAGCCTGGCGCGGCCAGCGCCGCCGCGACGAATCAGCCTGGCGCGGCCAGCGCCGCCGCGACGAATCAGCCTGGCGCGGCCAGCGCCACCGCGACGAAGTCCAACGCGCTCGGGATGATCCCGCCCCAGTACCGGAAGTCGTGCCGGCCGTCGGCGTACTCCGTGTGGGCGGCCGGCTCTGGCAGGGCCCGCTCCAACGCCTGCACGTCGTCGAGGAGGTCGTCCTGCCGGCCGCACCACAGGCCCAGCGGAGTGCCGCGTAGCCGGTCGACACCGGCGAAGACGGCGTCGCCGGGCGCGACGGCGGGGGAGAAGGCCGCCACCGTCCGGAGCAGCCCCGGCCAGGTCTCGGCGAGCAACAGCGCGCCGAAGCCGCCCATCGACCAGCCCCAGGCCGCCAGCCGGGTGGCGTCGAAGCCCCGTTCGGCGCACCAGACCGGCAGCTCCTCCCGCACCATTCGCTGCGGGTCGTCCCGGCCGGAAGGTCGCCAGGAGAGGCGGTCGCCTGTCGCTCCGGCGAGCACGAACGGTGGCGCGCCCCGACGTACCGCGTCGGTCAGGAAGCGCCCGAGGCCGAGCCCGGGGAAGTCCCGTGCGGTGGTGGACGCGCCGTGCAGCACCAGGCAGACCGGCAGACCGCGACCGTCGCCGTGCCCGTCCGGGACGGCGGTGTAGAAGTCGACCGGGCGGCCACGCGCGGTGGACGGGCGGCTGACCAGTCGTTCGTCGCCGGCCGGCGCGTCCGGGGGTGACGGCCGTGCCGAGGAGCGGCGCATCAGGTCGCGGGCCGTCCAGCCGGCGCCGACCGCAAGCGCCGTTGCCCCTGCTCCGGCGAGCAGGAGCCCGCGCCGGGTCGGTCGAGCGGCCATCGTCGAAGTCTTGCAGCCCGCGCCGGATTCGGGGACCCCGGAACGGCTCAGCCGTCGCGCTTGGTGGTCCAGCGGAAGGTGGTCAGGCAGAGCACCAGGCCGATCACGCACCACAGGGCCAGCACGACGGCCACCCGACCCAGCTCGAACGAGCCGTCCGGCTCCTGGGCGCCGAAGCTCTCCGGCAGGAAGACCGAGCGCAGCCCCTGGCACATCCACTTGAGCGGGAACAGCGCCGCCACCTGCTGCATCCAGGTGGGCAGGTCGGTGAAGACGAAGAACACCCCGGAGATGAACTGGAGCACCAGGGAGACCGGGGTGACCACCGCCGAGCCGCTGCGGGCGGTGCGGGCCAGCGACGAGATCGCGATGCCGCACAGGGTGCAGGCGGTCACGCCGAGCACGGAGACCCAGCCGAAGGTGAGCCACTTCCCGGCGGTGCCCGGTAGGTCGAGGTCGAACAGCGCCACCGCGAACGCCAGCAGCAGCGCCGTCTCGGCGATGCCGATCACCACCACCATGATCACCTTGCCGGCGAACCAGACCCACTTCGGCATCGGCGTGCCCCGGTAGCGCTTGAGCACGCCCCGGTCCCGTTCGATCGGGATCCAGATGCCCAGGTTCTGGAAGCTCACCGTCAGCAGGCCGGTCGCGATCATGCCGGTGATGAAGTACTGGGTGAACTTGACCCCGCCGCCGATCGTGCCGTCGAAGATCGACGCGAAGATCAGGATCATGATGATGGGGAAGCCCATCGTGAAGACCACCGACTCCCGGCTGCGCAGGAACTGGGTGATCTCCAGTCGCCCCTGGCGCAGGGCGAGCGCGCCGGCACCCGGCCGTCGGCCGCGGGTCGCGGTGACCGGCGTCGCCGGCTTCGTCGTGGTCGTCATCGCGCCTGTCCGATCATGGTGAGGTAGACGTCCTCCAGGGTCGGCCGGGTCACCGTGAGCCCCGGGACCTCGCCGCCGTAGCGCGCGGCCAGGTCGGCTACGAAGGCCGTCGGCGTCGCGCTCTGCGCGCTGTCGAGCGTCCCTTCCGGGGTACGCCAGGAGACCGTCGCAAGGGCCTCCTGCCGATTGCCCAGCCGGTTGGGCGCGGCGACCTCGACGAGTCGGCCACCGGCGATCACGCCGACGCGGTCGGCGAGGGCCTCGGCCTCGTCCAGGTAGTGGGTGGTGAGCACGATCGTGGTGCCGGCTGCGGCGAGATCGCGGATCAGCTCCCAGAACTCACGGCGGGCCTCCGGGTCGAAACCTGTGGTCGGCTCGTCGAGGAAGAGCAGCTCGGGGCGACCGACGATGCCCAGGGCCACGTCCAGGCGGCGTTTCTGGCCACCGGAGAGGGTGTGCGTCCGGGCCTTCGCCTTGTCGGCCAGCCCGACCCGCTCGATCACCTTCGCCGGGTCGTCGGCGTCCGGGTAGAAGCCGGAGAAGTGCCGGATCACCTCTGCCACGGTCAGCTCGTCGAACTCGCCGGTGCCCTGGAGGACGATGCCGACCCGGGAACGCCAGTCGGCGTCGGGGTTGGCCGGGTCCGCGCCGAGCACGGAGACCTCGCCGGCATCCCGGTGCCGGTAACCCTCCAGGATCTCCACCGTTGTGGTCTTGCCGGCGCCGTTCGGGCCGAGCAACGCGAACACCTCGCCACGGTGGACGTCGAGATCCACGCCCGCCACGGCCACGTTGTCGCCGTACGCCTTGCGCAGCCCTCGGACCGAGATGGCCAGCTCGTCATCCATGCCGTCAAGTGTGCGTCCTGGCGGCGACGGGCGGGTGCCCGGGGTGTGGCGGTCCGCGCCACCGCGGGCGCTTGACACCCGGACGTCCCCGACATGGACCTGTGTGGTTTTCCACAGCTCCTTTTACTGAACGGTAACTTAGACTCCGGCCATGGACGAGACGCCATACCGGGGGCGACTGCCCGAGCGGGACCGCCCGTGGGTGATGCGCACCTACGCCGGCCACTCGTCGGCCGCGGCGACGAACGCGCTCTTCCGCCGCAACCTGGCGAAGGGGCAGACCGGCCTGTCGGTCGCCTTCGACCTGCCCACCCAGACCGGGTACGACCCGGACCACGACCTCGCCTCCGGCGAGGTCGGACGGGTCGGCGTGCCGGTGGCGCACCTCGGCGACATGCGGGCGCTCTTCGACGGTCTTCCGCTCGCCGACACGAACACCTCGATGACCATCAACGCCCCGGCGATGTGGCTGCTCGCACTGTACGGCACGGTCGGGCTGGAGCAGGGCGCCGACCTGGCCCGCTGCGCCGGCACCACCCAGAACGACATCATCAAGGAGTACCTGTCCCGGGGCACCTACATCTTCCCGCCGGCGGCGTCGCTGCGGCTGACCGCCGACGTGGTGGCGTACACGCTGCGGGAGATGCCCCGGTGGAACCCGGTCAACATCTGCTCGTACCACCTCCAGGAGGCCGGCGCCACGCCCGTGCAGGAGGTCGGCTTCGCGCTCGCCACCGCCGTCGCCGTGCTCGACGCCGTGCGGGACTCCGGCCAGGTGCCGGCCGAGCGGATGGGCGACGTGGTCCAACGGATCTCGTTCTTCGTCAACGCCGGGGTGCGTTTCGTCGAGGAGATCGCCAAGATGCGCGCGTTCGGCGTGCTCTGGGACGAGATCACCCGCGATCGGTACGGGGTCACCGAGCCCAGGCAACGACGGTTCCGCTACGGCGTACAGGTCAACTCGCTCGGCCTCACCGAGGCGCAGCCGGAGAACAACATCCAGCGCATCGTGCTGGAGATGCTCGGCGTGACGATGTCCCGCGACGCCCGCGCCCGCGCGGTCCAGCTGCCCGCCTGGAACGAGGCGCTCGGCCTGCCCCGCCCGTGGGACCAGCAGTGGTCACTGCGGATGCAGCAGGTCCTGGCGTACGAGTCTGACCTGCTCGAATATCCCGACCTCTTCGCCGGCTCGCACGTGATGACCGCGCTCGTCGACGAGGTCGTCACCGGCGCGCGGGTCGAGTTGGACACGGTGCTGAAGCTGGGTGGCGTCGTCGCCGCCGTGGAGACCGGCTATCTCAAGAGCGCGCTCGTCGCGTCGCTCGCCGAGCGCCGTCGGCGGATGGAGTCCGGTGCCGACGTGGTGGTCGGGGTCAACCGGCACACCGAGACCGAGCCCTCCCCGCTGACCGCCGCCGGTGCGGGGGCGGTCGAGCAGGTCGATCCCGCGGTCGAGGCGGCCGCCGTGGAGGGCGTACGCCGGTGGCGGGCCAACCGCGACGCGGCCGTCGTCGACGCGGCGCTGAGCCGGCTCCGCGCGGACGCCGCGACCACCACCAACCTGATGCCGGCGACCCTGGAGTGCGTGCGGGTCGGGGTGACCACCGGCGAGTGGGCCGGCGCGTTGCGCCAGGTCTTCGGCGAGTACCGGGCGCCGACCGGCCTGGCCGGTGCCACCGGCAGCGGCGGCGAGCCGGGCCTCGCGGCGGTCCGCGAGCGGGTCGTCGCCACCGCACGGGAGTTGGGCAGTGGCCGGTTGCGGCTGCTTGTCGGCAAACCCGGCCTGGATGGGCACTCCAACGGCGCGGAGCAGATCGCGGTACGCGCCCGCGACGCCGGCTTCGAGGTCGTCTACCAGGGCATCCGGTTGACCGCGGGGCAGATCGTCGCCGCCGCCGTGGAGGAGGACGTCGATCTGGTCGGGCTCTCCGTGCTCTCCGGGTCGCACCTGGCCGCCGTGCCCGCGGTGCTCGACGGGCTGCGCGCCGCCGGCCGGGCGGACCTGCCCGTGGTGGTGGGCGGCATCATCCCGGCCGGTGACGCGGACATCCTCCGGGCGGCGGGGGTCGCCCGGGTCTTCACCCCGAGGGACTTCGCCCTCACCGACATCATCGACGATCTGGTGACGGTCATCCGTCGCGCCAACGACCTGCCCTGACCAGGCGCCCGCCAGGTGGTCAGCGGCCGGCGTAGGTCATGCAGTCGGCCATGTCGTTGTCCGGGCCGACCCTGATCGAGGAGGCATGGCACTCCAACTGCTCGTTGTGCCGGCAGTCGGCGCGCTGGCAGGCGCCCACCTGCGCGATCAGGCTCTCCACGCCGCCCCGGACGGGCGACTCGACGAAGGTGTGGCAGTGGGCGTGATCCATGCTGCCGATGGTGATCGCGAACGCGTGGCAGTCACCCGACCGGTTGTACGCGCACGCGGCGACCACACACTCCTGGACTCGGGGCATCTCCAACGCTGCGGTCATGCCGACCTCCTCTAGGCTCTTGCCCCGATATTAGGCTTTCGTCGGCCCGCAGAACCTGGGTATGGCGGTCCTGCGGGCGGATGCGGATCAAGCGTCAGACGCGGAAGCCGGCGGCGCGGGCTGCCTCTCGTTCCCGGCGTCGCTCGGAACGACGGCGGACGAACCAGAACGTGAAGAACGCCAGGCCGACAAGGAAGACCAGCACCAGCACCGGCAGGAGGACCGCCACCAGCGAGACCACCACGCTCGTGGCGTCCTCGGCGGTGCTGGCGACCGGGGCGCCGATACCTGCGGTGGTCGCGTTGATCACGGGGCGGGCCGCGGACTTGAGCAGGTGCACGCCCAACGCCAGCAGTACGCCGGTGACCACCGGCACCCACTGGTGGGACGAGAAGAAGCTCCCCGGGTCGCTGACCGTCACCGTCTCCGACGAGGAGCCGGCGCCGAAGGCCAGGCCACCGGCGGTGGGCCGGACCACGGTCTGCACCACGTCGTTGACGTGGTCGACCACCGGCACCTTGTCGGCGACCATCTCCACCGCCAGCAGAACGGCCATGATGGCGATGACCCAGCCGTTGCCGAGCCAGGTCCAGCCGCTGGGCAAGTCGATCAGGTCGGTGTAGCGGCCGAGCAGGCCGAGGACGAGCAGGGGTATGTAGGCGTTCAGCCCCGCCGAGGCGGCGAGACCGGTGCCGGTGAGGAGTTCGAACACGGTCTCAGCATCGCATCGACGCGCCAGTGCCGCTCACTGGCGACATGTGGGTGCTCGGCTACCCTCGTCGGGTGCGGTTGGTCATAGCGAAGTGCTCGGTGGACTACGTCGGACGGCTCTCGGCTCACCTGCCGCCGGCCACCCGGTTGCTGATGGTGAAGGCGGACGGGTCGGTGTCCATCCATGCCGACGACCGGGCGTACAAGCCGTTGAACTGGATGAGCCCGCCGTGTCGGCTGGAGGAGGCCCCCGGTGTGTGGCGGGTCGTCAACAAGGCCGGCGAGGAGTTGCGGATCACCCTGGAGGAGGTCTTCCAGGACACCTCGTACGAGTTGGGCGTGGACCCGGGCCTGCGCAAGGACGGGGTGGAGGCGCACCTACAGGAGTTGCTGGCCGCCAACCCGGGTGTCCTGGGTGAGGGGTTCACGCTGGTCCGCCGCGAGTACATGACGGCGATCGGCCCGGTCGACCTGCTGTGCCGCGACGCCACCTCGGGCGCGGTCGCCGTCGAGGTCAAGCGGCGTGGCGACATCGACGGGGTGGAGCAGCTGACCCGCTATCTCGAGTTGATGAACCGCGACCCGCTGCTCAGCCCGGTCGTCGGGGTCTTCGCCGCTCAGGAGATCAAGCCGCAGGCCCGGGTGCTCGCCACCGACCGGGGCATCCGGTGTGTGGTGGTGGACTACGACATGCTGCGGGGCATCGTGAAGGACGAGCTGACCCTCTTCTGACCGGTGCCCTACCCTGCGCGGACCGCGATCAGCGACTTCGGCAGGCCGAACACCCGCTCCACTAGCATTGTCGAGTCGGGGAAGTAGTGGCGCATCTGTGAGCGGTCCAACAACTCGGTCCAGAGCACCTGGTGGATCGCGGCGTCGTGGCTGCGGGTGGGCTTGTGCCCCAACGGCCAGCGTCGGGCGAGCGCGGTGCGCAGGCGTACCGGTAGGAACTGCATTCCCGGGGCGATCCAGTGTGGCTCGATGGGGAAGTAGCGGTAGGGCGTCTGCACCCAGTGCCGGTCGGCGAGAGAGCGGGCGGCAGCGGCGAAGCGCAGGCGGCGTTCGTGCCCGCCGACGTGCTCGAGGACCGAGTTGGAGAACACCAGGTCGAAGCTGCCCTTGGTGAGGTGCGGGGGCAGGTCGCATGCGTCGGCCTGCTCGACGTGGGCCCAGTCCGGGACGACGGTGGGCGGCTTCTCCAGGTTGACGACCGTCACCCGGGCCGGGCGGACACTGGCGCGGTGCCAGGTGCCGAGCCGGCCGCCGAGGTCGACCACGTGCATGTCGCTGATGTCGGGGAAGGTGCGCGCCAGCCAGTCCGAGCGGTGCCGGCGCCGTCGGGCGCTCCACGACTGGTCGCTGTCGACGAGGCGGTAACGCAATCGATTGGGGCCCATTTAACGCAATGTACCGCCGCGATCACGACGTACAAACATGCGGATGTACCGATCATTGTTGATGATCGGTGATCCGACAGTCACCTCCCGTACATGACCTTGATGGCCTTGACGAGCCGAGCCACGTCGGTGGGGGTGCGGTCGAAGGTCATCGACGGCAGCAGCGACCGCGCACGACGGCGGGTGACCGCCTTGGCCCGACCGAACTCACGCAGGCCGTCCTCGCCGTGGATGCGCCCGAAGCCGGAGTCGCCGACGCCACCGAACGGCAGGGTGGACATGCCGGCGAAGGTAAGCGTGGAGTTGATCGAGGCCATCCCGGAGCGCAACCGCCGGGCGATGGCCACCGCGCGTCGCCGGCCGAAGACCGAACCACCGAGGCCGTACGACAGGGCGTTGGCGCGGGTGACGGCCTCGTCGGCGTCGCGGACCCGGCTGATGGTCAGCGTGGGGCCGAAGGTCTCCTCACGGACGGCGGCGGACTCCTCCGGGACGTCCACGAGCACGGTGGGGTGGACGTAGGGCGGTTGTACGGCGTCCGGGCCGCCGAGCACGGCGCGCCCGCCGGAGGTGATCGCGGCGTCGATGTGCCGGCGGATCACGTCGATCTGCTTGGGCATGGTGATCGGGCCGATGTCGGTGCCCTCCGGCCCGACCGTCAACTGGCCGGCGCGGGCGACCACCTTGTCGACGAAGGCGTCGAAGACGGCGTCGACGGCGTAGACCCGCTCGATGCCGATGCAGGTCTGGCCCGCGTTGGTCATGCCGCCCCAGACGCACGCCTCGGCGGCCGCGTCCAGGTCGGCGTCGCTGTCGACGATCATGGCGTCCTTGCCGCCGCCCTCGATGAGCACCGGCGTCAACGTCTCGGCGCAGGCGGCCATGACCGTGCGGGCGGTGGCGGTGGAGCCGGTGAAGGCGAGCTTGTCGACGCCGGAGCGGCACAGCGCTGCGCCCACGTCGCCAAGCCCGTGCACGGCGGTGAACACCGGCTGCTCGGGCACCACCTCGGCGAAGCTGTCCACCAGCCACTGGCCGGCGGCGGGCGTGTATTCGCTCGGCTTCAGCACCACCGCGTTGCCGGCGGCGAGGGCGTACGCGGCGGAGCCGATCGGCGTGAAGACCGGATAGTTCCACGGCCCGATGACGCCGACCACCCCGTGCGGCTGGTATTCGAGGTGCCCGGAGAACTCGGCCAGGATGAGCCGGGACCGCACCCGGCGTGGGCCGAGCACGCGACCGGCGTTGCGGGCGGCCCAGTCGATGTGCTCGATCGCGGTGACGATCTCCACGATGGCGTCGGCGACCGGTTTGCCGCCCTCGACGTGCACCAACTCGGCCAACTGCTCGATGCGCTTGGCGAGCAGGGCACGCCACCGCAGCATCCGTTCGCGGCGGCCGGTGAAGCCGAGGCCGGCCCACCACTCGCCGGCGGCGCGGGCGCGGTCGACGGCCTGTCGTACGTCGGCGTCGGTGGCGACCGGGAGGCGGCCGGCCTTAGCGCCGGTGGCGGGGCTGGTGGAGACCAACTGGCCCGCCTCGATGACCGGAACGCCCGGGACATGCACTGCCGTCATGGCGGAAGTCTAGACCCGAGGATTACTCGCCGGTAGGGTCCCGATTCCCGGCCGTGGGACCGGCGTCGCACCGACCCGACCGATCGTTGATCAGTGCAGGTCAGCGCGTTGGTGATGAAGATGGCCCGCCGAATCGTCGAACGGCAGATGGCCGGGAGGTGACGAGAGGCTGACCGGCCGGTCGGTATTGACGATTACCGTCTGATGGCAAGCTGACGCGCGGAGTGACGGTGTGGGGTGGAGGGCTGACTGTCCATGGAGGAACATCCAGAACTGATGCCGCTGTTGACGGTCGCGGGTGGACCGATGCGCGGAGCGAGCTTTCGCATGGGGTTCGAGCCACAGGTGATCGGCCGCGCGCCGACCAATCAGGTGGTCATCAACGACCCGCACCTGAGCCGTCGCCACGCCGAGGTGTGGCTGGCGCCGGAGGGCCCGTCCCTGCGCGACCTGGGCTCCACGAACGGCACCTGGCTCAACGACCGGCGGATCACCGAGGTGGAACGACTCTCCGACGGTGACGTGATCCGGCTGGGCCGTACCGAGCTGCGCCTGTTCGACCCCGGGGTGGCGCTCACCGATCCGGTGGGGCTGAGCTTCGGCCCGTCCCGGCGCGACGTCCGGCCGACCCTGCCGCTGCCGCTGGCCGCGCCGCCGGGCACGCGTCGCTGAAGCTGGCGGTCGGCCACACCGGGCAGCCCCGCCGGGTGGCGGTCCGACACCTGGACCAGCGGGACCCCGCGTGGCAGCATGCCGCGGATGGAGACCGAGCGGCGCACCGTGACGGCGAACGGCATCACCCAGGCGGTCCGGGTGGCTGGCCCACCGGACGGCACGCCGGTGCTGCTGATCCACGGCAACTGCTCGTCCGCGCTGTTCTGGGAGCCGCTGGTCCGGCGGCTGCCACCGACGCTGCGGGTGGTCGCCCCCGACCTGCGGGGGTACGGCGACTCCGCGACCGCCCCGGTGGACGCCACCCGTGGCCTGCGGGACTTCGCCGACGACGTGGCAGCCCTGCTCGACGACCCGACCCTCTTCGACGCCGGCGTACGCCCGGTGGTGGTCGGGCACTCCCTCGGTGGCGGGGTGGCGATGCGCCTGCTCGTCGACCACCCGCACCGGGTGGGGGCGTTGCTGCTCGCCGCGCCGGTCTCCCCGTACGGCTTCGGCGGCACCCGCGACCTGACCGGCACGCCGACCACAAGCGACTTCGCCGGCACCGGCGCCGGCACGGCGAACCCGGACTTCGTCGCCCGCCTCGCGGCCGGCGACCGGAGTGCGGACGCGCCCGCCAGCCCGCGGGCCGTGCTGCGGGCCACCTACGTGGCCGATCCCGCCGCGCTCGGTGCGGACGAGGACCTGCTGCTGGACACCGTTCTCTCCACCGCCACCGGCGACGACAACTACCCGGGCACGGCGGTGCCCTCGGAGAACTGGCCGGGCACCGCGCCGGGGGAGCGCGGGGTGCTCAACGCGCTCGCGCCGACCTGGTTCCGGATCGCCGACGAGCTGGTGGCCGTCGCCGAGAAACCGCCGGTCACCTGGGTGCGCGGCGACGCCGACGTGATCGTCTCGGACACCTCGCTGTTCGACCTGGCGTACCTGGGTTCGCTGGACCTGGTGCCCGGCTGGCCCGGCGCGGACGCCTGCCCACCGCAGCCGATGGTCGGCCAGACCCGGGCGGTGCTCAACAGGTACGCGGCGGCCGGCGGCTCGTACCACGAGGTGGTGCTGCCCGCCTGCGGGCACAGCCCGCACCTGGAGCGTCCGGCGGAGTTCGTCGCGGAGCTGTTGGCCCTGACCAGCGTGGCGACCGCCTAGCCGCGCGGCTGCGCCGTCGGTGACATAGGCCACGGCGTCTCGACAACCAAGCGTCACGTGGCAGACTCGCGCGCATAACCTTAGCGGCCGTTCAGTGGCCGCGCGGAGTCTCTGGGGAGGCCGGTCGTGGCGCGCGAGTTCAGCACCGTCGGGGTGGTGGGGCTGGGCACCATGGGTGCCGGCATCGTCGAGGTCTTCGCCCGCAACGGCATCGACGTGGTGGCCGTGGAGATCTCCGCGCCGGCGCTGGAGCGCGGCCGGGCCACCCTGAAGGGCTCCACCGACCGCGCGGTCGCCAAGGGCAAGCTCGCCGAGGCGGACCGCGACGCCCTGCACGAGCGGGTGCACTTCGCGGTCGGGCTGGACGCGCTGCACTCGGTCGACCTGGTCATCGAGGCGGTGCCGGAACACCTGGACCTCAAACAGCGGATCTTCGCGGAGTTGGACCGGGTCTGCCGACCGGAGACGATCCTGGCCACCAACACCTCGTCGTTGAGCGTCACCGAGATCTCGGTGGCCACCAGCCGGCCCAACCAGGTGATCGGCATCCACTTCTTCAACCCGGCGCCGGTGATGAAGCTGGTCGAGGTGGTCCGCACGGTCGTCACCGCACCCGAGGTGGTCGCCGACGTCGAGGCGCTCTGCGCCCGGCTCGGCAAGGTCGACGTCACCATCAACGACCGGGCCGGCTTCATCGCCAACGCGCTGCTCTTCGGCTACCTCAACCACGCGGTCGGCATGTTCGAGTCGCACTACGCGACCCGGGAGGACATCGACGCCGCGATGAAGCTCGGCTGCGGCCTGCCGATGGGCCCGCTGGCGTTGATGGACCTGATCGGCCTGGACACCGCGTACGAGATCCTGGACACCATGTACCGGCGCGGCGGGCGGGACCGCCGGCACGCCCCGGTGCCGCTGCTCAAGCAGATGGTCACGGCGGGGCTGCTCGGCCGGAAGTCGGGCCGGGGGTTCTACACCTACGAGCGGCCCGGCTCCCCGGTGGTCGTACCGGATGAGGCGACGCCGCTGACCACGGAGTCGGCGCTCGCCGACGGCGCGCGCGCCACCTACGCCGAGGTCGGCATCGGGAGCGCGAGGAGTGAGCTTGCGCGCCCCGCAGGCGTGACCAAGGTCGGCATTGTCGGCTCCGGGACGATGGCCACCGGGATCATCGAGGTCTTCGCGAAGGCCGGCTACGAGGTCGTCTCGGTGACCCGTGGCATGGAGAAGTCCGCGAAGGTCTGCGAGGCGGTGAAGACCTCGCTGAACAAGGGCGTGGTGCGCGGTACGCTCGCCGAGGCCGACCGGGACGCCGCACTGGGCCGGATCAGCTGGTCCGCCACGCTCGACCACCTCGCCGACGTCGACCTGGTGGTCGAGGCGGTCGTCGAGGAGCTGAGCGTCAAGAAGGCCCTCTTCGCGAGCCTCGACGAGATCTGCAAGCCGGGCGTGGTGCTGGCCACCACCACCTCGTCGCTGCCGGTGATCGACGTGGCGATGGCCACCCAGCGGCCGGCAGACGTGGTGGGGCTGCACTTCTTCAACCCGGCGCCGGTCATGCCGCTTGTCGAGGTCGTCCGGACCATCCGCACCTCCCCGGAGGCCACCGCGACCGCCCGCGCCGTCTGCGCCGCGCTCGGCAAGACCGGCGTGGTCTGCGGTGACCGGTCCGGTTTCATCGTCAACGCGCTGCTCTTCCCGTACCTGAACGACGCGGTGAAGATGCTCGAGGCCAGCTACTCGACGACCGACGACATCGACCACGCCATGAAGCTGGGCTGCGGCTACCCGATGGGCCCGTTCGAGCTGCTCGACGTCGTCGGGTTGGACGTCTCCCTGGCCATCCAACGCGAGCTGTACCTGGAACTGCGCGAGCCGGGCTTCGCGCCCGCGCCGCTGCTGGAGCACCTGGTCACCGCCGGCTACCTGGGCCGCAAGACCCGCCGCGGGTTCCGCGACCACTCGCACCGCTGACCGGTTCGGCGCGGGCCGCCGACCCTCGGCCTGCCCGACCGCCAGCGGCGGTCCCACCCGCCGGACGTACGCTTGGTGACTGTGAGCCCCCGTCGCAACCGCCCTCGCCGGGACGACAACGCCAACCTGGACTCCGATCGGGTCCGGCAGGGTGTCGCCTCGGTGCAGCAGTGGACCGACGGTGCCTGGCAGGTACGCGGCATCGGCGCCGGCGCGTCGGTCAAGACGTACCGTTGCCCCGGCTGTGACCAGGAGATCCGACCCGGGGTGGCGCATCTGGTGGCCTGGCCGGCGGACGGCCTGGGTGACCTGACCGACCGGCGACACTGGCACAGCGGCTGCTGGCGGGCCCGGGACCGGCGCGGCCCGGCGGTGCAGCGCGGGCGGGGCACTCCGCGCTACTGAGCTACCGCCCGCGCGGCGACTGAGCGACCTGGGTCACCCTGTTCGTGCCTGGGCGGGCGGCGGCGGCGACTTCGCGACAGACTTGGGCGGTGAGCACAGCGATCCGCGCGTCGTCGATCCTGCCCGGCCGCCGGGAGGACATCGAGCTGCACACCGCAGACGGTCTACGGCTGGTCGGTGAGCTGGCCCTGCCGGCCGACCGGCCGCCGGTGGCCACCCTGGTCTGTCTGCACCCGCTGCCCACCCACGGCGGAATGATGGACAGCCACGTGTTCCGCAAGGCGGCCTGGCGGCTGCCCGCGCTTGCCGACCTGGCGGTGCTGCGGTTCAACACCCGGGGCACCAGCAGTGTGCGCGGCACCAGCGAGGGGGCCTTCGACGGCGCGGTGGGTGAGCGGTACGACGTGGCCGCCGCCATCGAGTACGCGGAGTTCGCCGAGCTGCCCAACATCTGGCTCGTCGGCTGGTCGTTCGGCACCGACCTGGCGCTGAAGTACGGCTGCGACCCGACGATCGCCGGGGCGATCCTGCTCTCCCCACCGCTGCGCTTCTCCGCCCCCGAGGACCTGGCCACCTGGGCCAGCTCGGGTCGCCCGTTGGTGGCGCTGGTGCCGGAGTTCGACGACTACCTGCGCCCGACCGAGGCGGGGGAGCGGTTCGCCGCGGTGCCGCAGGCCGAGGTGGTCGGGGTGCCCGGCGCCAAGCACCTCTGGGTGGGCGACGCGGAGACGGTGCTCGACGAGATCGTCCGGCGGGTCAACCCGGCCGTCGAGGTGCCACTGCCGACGACCTGGGACGGCCCGATGGAGGCCGGCGACGTCAGCGCGTACGCCGACCGGACGGTGGCCGCCTTCGCCGACACGCCCGTGCCCGGCCCGGCCGACTGACGGCCCCCTTCCGGCACCGGGCCGGTCGACGCTCAGCCACGTTCCTGGCGGGGCAGCACCACCTCGCGCAGGATCAGTTGCAGCGCGGCCACCGTGGGGATGGCGATCAGCGCGCCCACCACGCCCAGCAGCGACACCCCGAGCAGCGCGGCCAGCAGGGCGGCCACCTCGTTGACCTCCACCGAGCGCCGCATCACCTTCGGGTAGATGAGGTAGTTCTCCACCTGCTGGTAGACGAGGAAGAAGACCGCGCAGGCGATGCCTGTGGGCAGGTCGGCGGCGAAGCCGACAAGGCTCACGATGACCGCGCCCAGGGTGGCGCCGATCTGCGGGATCAGGTCGGTCACCGCGACCACCACGGCGAGCGCGAACGGGTACGGCAGGTCCACGATCAGCGCGAAGACGAAGGTGGTCGCGCCGGCCAGCACCGCGATGCTCAACGCGCCGACCATGTACGCGCCCACCTTGGCCAGGATCTCGTCACCGATCAGCTGCATCCGCTGCCGCCGGGACCGGGGCACCAACGAGTAGCCCAGTGAGCGCAGCCTGTCGAAGTAGGCCAGGAAGTAGATCGTCAACACCAGCACGGTAAGCGTCCGGAACACCGTGCCGAAGATCAGTTGTGCGCCGCCGAGCACCCCGCCGAGCGCCCGCCCGACGGTCTCCGCGTTGGCCGCGCCCTGCACCCGCTCCACCACGTCGTACCGCTCCACCAGGTCGTTGACCGTCGGGTTGCGGCGCAGCTCGTCGAGCAGGCTCGGGATCTGGTCGATGAACTGCCCCGACTGGGTGACGATCGGGGGGACCAGCGCCACCACGCCGCCGCAGAGCAGCAGCACCACTGTCAACGCGACCGCCGCCACCGCCAGGCCGTGGGGCACGCCCCAGCGGCGCAGTCGGGCCACCGCCGGGTTGAGGCCGACCGCGAGGAAGAGCGCGATCACCACCAGCACGAGGATGCCGCCGGCGTTGCGAATCCCCAGATAGAGGGTGTACGCCAGCAGCACGCCGAGCGCGCCGGTGAAGCCGATCAGGAAGCTGCTGCGGCGCAGTGGCCGCCCCGGTGTGCCGAACTTCCCGGACGGGACCGCCGGTGGTTCGTCCGGGTCGATCCCCGGAGCGGGAACCGGCACCGGCGGCGGCGTCTCGGCCGGGGCCGGCGTCCTTGGCGGCTGTGGGTTCTCCGCTGGCGGGGGGCCGGGGGTCGCCGTCGGCTCGTCGCCGGACGGATCGTGCTGTGGCACCAGGGACCTCCCGGCTCTTCATCAGTGGGATCGGCTGCTGGCGGGGCAGCGCTCTGTTGTGATCATCTTCAAGCGCGTCAGCAGCCTAGCCACCTCATGGTCGCCATCGACCACGAGACCGTCAATCTGGTGCGCCACATGACCCACCCAACCACCGCCGGCGCTTCGGGCCGACCAGACCTCGCAGATCTTGGACACTTTCCGTTCGGCGCTGACGGTAAGTGTCCAAGATCTGGTGGTGCCGCCGCTTCCTCGCGGTGAAGGCTGTTCGGATGCTGCCCGCCGATGACGCCGACGCACTCGACTGGCTCGCCTTCGAGCAGGCGGGCGTGCTGACCACCGCGCAGGTCACCGGGCTGCTCAGCGAGGGGGCGGTGCGGGGCCGGATCCGTACCGGCCGGTGGCGGTCGATCTGCCGGGGAGTCCTGCTGACCGGGAATGGCCGCCTCACCCGCGACCAGCAACTCTGGGTCGCGGTGCTGGCAGCCGGACCGGGGGCGGTGCTGGCCGGGGTGACCGCCGCCGCCGAAGCCGGGGTACGAGGGCTGCGCCGCGAACCACTGCACGTGCTGGTGCCGGCCGCCCGTCGTGCCGCGCGGACCACACTGCGTCGCCTGCCGATCGACATGCCCGCGGTGCTGGTGCATCGCACGACGGTGCTGCCCGAGTCGCACCGCCAACTCGCCCGTCCGCCGCGTACGACTACGGCGCGGGCCCTGGTGGACGCGGCGGGGTGGGCGGCCGGCGTGGACGAGGCGCAGGCGGTGCTGGCCGCCGGTTGCCAGCAGCGCCGGGTCCAGCCCGAGGAGGTGCGGACGGTGCTCGACGTGCTGCCCCGGGCGCCGCGTCGGCACCTGATCGGGCAGACCGTCGGCGACATCGCGGGCGGCGCACAGGCACTCTCTGAGATCGACTTCCTGCGGCTGTGCCGCCGGCACCGGCTGCCCGTCCCCGATCTTCAGGAACACCGGGTCGATGCGGCGGGTCGGAACCGCTGGCTGGACGCGTACTGGCGGGAGTGGCGGGTGCAGGTGGAGATCGACGGCGCGCACCACATGGACGCCAAGCAGTGGGCGGCGGACATGCGTCGGCAGAACGACGTCTGGACCAGCGGCGACCGGATCCTGCGCTTTCCGGCATGGCTGGTACGCGCCCGCCCGGACGAGGTCGCCGACACCGTCCGCCGTGCTCTCGTAGCGGCCGGCTGGACCCCCAACCCGACCCATAAGTGAATCTTGGACACTTTCCGTCACCCGTTGACGGAAAGTGTCCAAGATCTGGAGGCTGGGGCCGGCTCGCGTACCCGGTCAGTCTTTCTCGATGGTGACCTTGCTGGGCTTGGCGCTGCGCTCATCGGTGGTCGGCTTCGTGGGTCGCTTGCCGTTCTCGCCGGTGCTAGTGATCTTGGTGGGCTTGGCGCCCCGGCCACCCTCGCCCGGAACGGCGGCCACTGTCGGCTCGCCGTCCACCCCGGCGCTCGCCGTACCACCATCCACCGTGGTCACCGGCTCGGCCACCGGCCGCGTCGCCGACTGCCCGGACTCCTCGGCGCTCGCGTTCACCGGCTGCCTGGCATCCGTGGGCTCCGCCTTCAGCCCGGTGCCCGTGCCCGACCCGGAGGCCGCGCCTGCGGTGACACTCACGCCGTCGTCCCCACCACCGGGCGCGTCTCCGCTCGCCCCGTCCGCGTCGGCCGGCGCGGTCGGGCCGTCGATCGGGCCGGCGACGCTCTGCAACCGCAGATCGGACATCTGCCGCTGGAGTTCGTCGGACTCCTGCCGGGCCTTCCAGGTCTCCTGCCGCAGGTCGGCGAGTTGCTGCTGCGCCTGGGCGATGTCAAGCATCACCTGGGCCAACTGCTGCCGGCCCGCCGCCGCCTCCTGCTGGGTCGCCGCCAGGTGCTGCTGGGTGGTGGCCAGGTGCTGCTGCGTGGTGGCCGCGTACTCCTCGAACTGCCGCCGGGACGCCGCAACGTGCTCGTCGGCCTTGCGGCGCTTGTCGCCCGCCTCGGTCTCGGCCCGGCTCAGCAGCTCCGCGGCCTCTGCCTCGGACCGCTGGCGCAGAGCCGCAGCGTCCTGCTCGGCCGCCTGGAGGACACCAGCCGCGCCCTGCTCGATCTCGTTCTTGCGAGCGGTGTACTCGGTCTCCAGCTCCCGCTTGCGGCCGGTGTACTCGGTCTCCAGCTCGTCGCGGCGGCTGGTGAACCCGCTCTCCAGCTCCTGCTGACGGCCGGTGAACCCGGTCTCCAACTCGTGCTGACGCGAGGTGTGCTGCTTGTCCAGCTCGTCGCGACGCTTGGTGAACTCCTGCTCGGCGGTGGACCGAAGCTGCGCCAGCTCCCGGTCGGCCGCCTCCCGACGGGAGTTGACCTCCTGCTCCACCCCGGCCCGCCACGCGCCCAGCTCCTGCTGGGTCTGCGCCCGGGTGTGCTGCACGTACGCCTCGGTCTCGGTGCGCATCCGCTGCACGTACGCCTCGGTCTCGGCGCGACTGCGCTTCGCCGCTTCGGTGGCCTGCGTGGTCAGCCGCTCGGCCTCCTGCTGCGCCTTGGCCCGGGTGGCCCGCCCGGCCATCGACGCGTCGTCGATGATCTGCTTGGCGTCCTGCTGCGCCTTGGCGTGGGTGGCCCGACCGGCCTCGGTCGCGGTGTCGGTGAGCCGCTTGGCCTCCTGGAGGGCCTTGGCGTGCACCTCCTTCGCGGCGTCACGCAGCTCGCCGGCCTCCTGCCGGGCGTTGGCAAGCGTCTCGCGGGCCGTCTCGCGCAGCTTGGTGGCCTCCTGCTGGGCCCGGGTGTGGATCTCCTTGGCGGAGTCCCGTAGCTGGGTGGCCTCCTGCTGGGCCTTCGCCAGCGCGTCCTGCGCCGCCTTGCGCAACTGCGCCGACTCGTCCTTGGCCGACCGAAGGGTCGCGTCCGCTTCGGCCCGCCGGGCGGCGCTGTGCCGCTCCTCCTCCGCGCGTCGGGCGGCGAGGGCGATCTCGAAGTCCTTCAGTGCCCGCGCGGCCTGCTCGCGGGCCTCCTCGATGATGTGCTCGGCCGCGGCACGACGGGCCTCGATCTCCCCGTTCGCGTCGGAGAGGATCTGCTCGGCCTGCTCCTCGGCCAGGGTGAGGATCGACTCGACCCGTGGGCCGAGATGCCGGAACGACGCCCGGTCGACCACGTTCATCTGCTTGCGCACCTGGGTCAGGTCGCGCTGGAGAACCTCGACCTGGCCGGCGAGTTTGTGGATCTGTGTGTACGCCTGTTCCCGTTCCGAGGCGAGGGTCGCGATCTCGTGCTCAGCACGCGCGACATAACGGTCGACCTGTTTCTTCTCGTACCCCCGCAGAGCGGACTCGAAGCTGGGCTCCGTCGTCACGTCCCCGCCGAGAGCGAACAGTTCCTCGCCGTGCGACATGCCCCCATCCTCACACGCAACGGGCCCTGCTGGGGCGATACGGACGGGCCTTGTGGGAGCTACTTCACTCTGTTGCGGCCCGGGGATACCACGGGCTGGGAAACGCACACGGCGCGAGGTGGCACCGGTTACCCGGTGTCACCTCGCGCCGTCGATGCCCCGACCTGACGCCTCGCGTCAGCCGGCGGTCTCCGCGGGCACCCGCTCCTGACCACCGTCGGTCTTCTTCGCTGCTTCCGGCTTGGCGGCCGGAGCGGCCTGCGCCGGCATGCCCGGAACGATGCCGGCGAGCCCGGAGAGCATCTGACCCAGCTGCGAGGTGACCGCGTCCTTCTGCCGGGTGAGGTCCTCGACCTCGCGGCGGGCGGCCTGCGTGGTCAGCTCGGCCTCGGTGCGAGCCTCGGTGAGCAGGCGCTGCGACTCGGCCTTCGCCTCGTTGAGGGTCTTCTCCGAGTGCGCCTTGGCCTTGTCGACCGTCTCGGCGGCGTTGCGCTCCGACTCGACCCGCCGCGCCTCGGCGCGCTGCTCGATCTCCTTGGCCCGCTCCTGCGCGGCGCGGGCGCGCTGCTCGGCCTCGCTGACCAACTTCTGGGTCTGCGCGACCTGGGCGGCGTGGCGCTCGGACTCCTCGCGCTCGGCCTTCTCCCGCCGCTCGGCCAGCTGGAGCTCCAGGGCCTGCAGGTCCTTGTCGCGCTTGTCCCGCGCGTCGGTGAGCAGCTTGGTCGCCTCGGCGCGCTTCTCCTCAGCCTCGCGGGCGGCCTTCGCCCGCTGCTGGGTGATCTCCCGCTCGGCGGTGGCGCGGAGGGTGGCGACCTCGCGCTCGACAGTCGACTTCAGCTCGGCCACCTCGTGCGCGGTGACGGTACGCAGCTGCTTGGTTTCCCGGTCGGCGTCGGCGCGCAGCGTGTCGGCCTCGCGGCGGGCCTGCACCCGGACCTCGGCGGCCTCGCGCTCGGCGGCCGTACGCAGGTTGCCCGCCTCGCGCTCGGCACTCGCCTTCATGGCCGCTGCCTCGGCGCGGGCCTTGTCGGTGATCTCACGGGCCTCGAGGCGGGCGGCGGAGAGGATGCCCTCCGACTCGCGCTTGGCCTCGTTACGGTGGTCGTTGGCCTGCTCCTCGGCGAGCCGGAGGATCTGCTCGACGCGGGTGCCGAGCCCGGAGAGGGTGGGCCGGCTGTTCTCTTCGAGCTGCTTGTTCGTGTCGGTGAGCTTCTGCTCCAGCGCACTCATGCGCTGCTCGGCCTGGCGGAGCCGACGCTGGGCGTCGTTCATCCGCTGCTCGGCCTCGGCACGGGCCTGCTCGGACTGGGTCAGCGCGGCGGTCATCCGGCCGAGGAAGTCGTCGACCTGATGGGTGTTGTATCCGCGCAGGCCAACGGTGAAATCTGGCTGCGAGTTCGCGTTATCGAAGAACGCGAGAGGGGAGGACTGCTGCTGGGGCATTGGGACATACTGGCAGACGCCCCAGGGTGCTTCGCAAGAGCGGGGCGAAGCTTTCGTGCCCGCTTTACATGGTCAACTTCCACGGTCGGCGAGGTTGGACCAATCGGCGATCTTGGCAGGTCCCGGCCGGTCGGGCGCCACGCTGCGTGACACGGAAAAGGGCCCCGGGGTTACCCCGAGGCCCTTTGTTCGATGCAGGTGGGTTATCCGCTAATGGGGGCGGAAGAACAATGGCCGATCATCGCAATGGTCATCCGGCGTTCCACCGTCCGGCCGGTGCCCGCCCCGGCGCTGCGGAGGCCGGGGCGCCGGTCAGTGACCCCGGAACCGGTTGATCGCGTGCTCGTGCCGGGCCCGCAACTCGCCGTCGCGCACGCCCAGCCCGTCGCTCGGTGCGAGGCAGCGCACGCCGACCTTGCCCTGGTGGGCGTTGCGGTGCACCTCGTACGCGGCCTGACCGGTCTGCTCCAACGGGTAGGTGCGGGACACCGTCGGGTGCACCTTGCCGAGCGCGACCAGGCGGTTGGCCTGCCACGCCTCGTGGTAGTTGGCGAAGTGGCTACCGACGATCCGCTTGAGGTGCATCCACAGGTAGCGGTTGTCGTACTGGTGCTGGAAGCCGCTCGTGGAGGCGCAGGTGACGATGGTGCCGCCGCGGCGGGCCACGTAGACGCTGGCGCCGAACGTCTCCCGGCCCGGGTGTTCGAACACGATGTCCGGGTCCTCGCCGCTGGTCAGCTCGCGGATCCGCTCGCCGAAGCGCCGCCACTCGTCCGGGTCCTGGGTCTCCTCGTCCTTCCAGAAGCGGAAGCCCTCGGCGGCCCGGTCGATGACCAGCTCCGCACCCATCTTGCGGCACAGCTCGGCCTTCTCCGGTGAGGACACCACGCACACCGGGATCGCGCCGCCGTTGAGCGCCATCTGGGTGGCGTACCCGCCGAGGCCGCCGGACGCGCCCCAGATCAGCACCACGTCGCCCTGCTTCATGGTGGCGCCGTGGTGCGAGACCAACTGCCGGTACGCGGTCGAGTTGACGAGCCCGGGGCTGGCCGCCTCCTCCCAGCTCAGGTGTCGCGGCTTGGGCATCAGCTGGTTGGCCTTGACCACGCACAGCTCGGCCAGCCCGCCGAAGTTGGTCTCGAAGCCCCAGATCCGCTGCTGCGGGTCGAGCATGGTGTCGTCGTGCCCGGCCGCGTCCTCCAACTCGACGGAGAGGCAGTGCGCGACCACCTCGTCGCCGGGCGCCCAGCGGGTCACCCCGGGGCCGGTGCGCAGCACCACGCCCGCCGCGTCCGAACCGACCACGTGGTACGGCAGGTCGTGCCGGCGGGTCAGCTCGGAGACCCGGCCGTAGCGCTCCAGGAACTTGAAGGTGCTCACCGGCTCGAAGATGCTCGTCCACACGGTGTTGTAGTTGATCGCGCTGGCCATCACCGCGACGAGCGCCTCGCCCGGCGCCAGCTCCGGCGTCGGCACCTCCTGCACGTGCAGCGCCTTGCGCGGGTCCTTGTCCCGGGTGGCCATGCCGTCGAACATCCGGGTCTCCTCGGCGCGTACCACCACGCCCCGGTAGCTCTCCGGTACGGGCAGCCCGGCGACGCCGGCGAGTTCGCGGTCCGGGTCGTTCGATTCCTCCGCCGCCATGATCGCTTCGAGGATGTCCTGCACGGTGACCTCCGGTTCGTCCGCACCCGCACGGGCCCGGGTGCTGCCATCGTCGGCGCCGGTGGGCACGACCCGCCATGTCGGCATTCGACACATCCGGCACCGGTCGCGCTCCTGTGGGGCCGGACGTTACTGAACGGTAGCTAGGCCGGGAAGTCCTCTGTGAAAAACTGCATCCGCCGATGCGTGAAGGTGTCCGGCCACCCCGCCAACCGCGCACTGACGTGCGCGCACGCCGCACCGGAAGGCCCGCCCACCTGGTTGATCAAGAGCCTTCGGTCACCTGAGAGGCGCAGGTTGACGCAAACCTCTTGATCAACCAGATGGGCGGGGTGGAGTTCAGTGGGGGGTGGGGGCGGGCTGTACCAACTCGACCAGGACGCCGCCGGCGTCCTTCGGGTGGACGAAGTTGATGCGGCTGTCCGCGGTGCCGCGTCGGGGAGTGTCGTAGAGCAGCCGCACGCCGCGCTCGCGCAGCGCCGCGCAGGCCGCGTCGATGTCCACCACGGTGTACGCGACCTGCTGCACGCCCGGCCCGTTGCGGTCCAGGAACTTCGCGATCGTCGACTCCGGGGTGAGCGGGGCGAGCAGCTGCACGCAGCCGCCCTCGGTGGTCGGCCCGACGGACAGCATCGCTTCCCGGACGCCCTGCTCGGCGTTGGTCTCGACGTGCACGCAGCGCATCCCGAAGGTCCGCTGGTAGAAGTCGATCGCGGCGTCCAGGTCGGCTACGGCTATCCCGATGTGGTCAATCTTGCGAAGTCCGATGTCTGTGACGTAGTCCGCACCGGGCTCGGCGGGGGAGTTCTCTGCCATGGCGCTAGTCTGGCCGAACCATCGTTCAGGCGTACAGCTCGGCACCCCCTCGGAGGCAGGCATGGCTTCGGTGATCGTCAGCGGCGCGCGGACCCCCGTGGGCCGGCTGCTGGGCAACCTCAAGGACCTCCCGGCCACGAAGCTCGGCGGGATCGCCATCAAGGCCGCGCTGGAGCGTGCCGGCGTCAGCCCGGACCAGGTCCAGTACGTGATCATGGGGCAGGTGTTGCAGGCCGGCACCGGGCAGATCCCGGCTCGGCAGGCGGCGGTCGAGGCCGGTGTGCCGATGTCGGTGCCGGCGCTGACCATCAACAAGGTCTGCCTCTCCGGCCTGGACGCGATCGCGCTGGCCGACCAGCTGATCCGGGCCGGCGAGTTCGACATCGTGGTGGCCGGCGGCATGGAGTCGATGACGAACGCCCCGCACCTGCTGATAGGGCAGCGCACCGGCTACAAGTACGGTGACGTGGTGGTCAAGGACCACATGGCCCACGACGGGCTCAGCGACGCCTGGGACTGCTGCTCGATGGGCGAGTCGACCGAGCGGCTCGGCGCCAGGCACGGCATCACTCGCGAGGAGCAGGACGCCTTCGCCGCCGCCAGCCACCAGCGCGCCGCCGCCGCACAGAAGAACGGCCACTTCGCCGACGAGATCGCCCCGGTGGTCATCCCGCAGCGCAAGGGTGACCCGCTGGTGATCACCGAGGACGAGGGCATCCGCCCGGACACCACTGTCGAGTCGCTTGCCAAGCTCCGCCCCGCCTTCGCCAAGGACGGCACCATCACCGCCGGCAGCTCCTCGTCGATCTCCGACGGTGCCGCCGCGGTGCTGGTGATGAGCAAGGCCAAGGCGAAGGAGCTGGGGCTGACCTGGCTGGCCGAGATCGGAGCGCACGGCAACGTGGCGGGTCCGGACAACTCCCTGCACTCGCAGCCGTCCAACGCGATCAACCACGCCCTGAAGAAGGGTGGTCTGAGCGTGGCGGACCTGGACCTCATCGAGATCAACGAGGCGTTCGCGCAGGTCGGGGTGCAGTCCACCCGGGACCTGGGGGTCAGCCCGGACAAGGTCAACGTCAACGGCGGCGCGATCGCGCTGGGCCACCCGATCGGCATGTCCGGCGCACGTCTCGTCCTCACCCTCGCCCTGGAGCTGAAGCGGCGTGGCGGCGGTACCGGCGCGGCGGCGCTCTGCGGCGGCGGTGGCCAGGGCGACGCGCTGATCATCCACGTGCCGGGCAAGGCCGAGACGAACCGGTGAGCGAGGCGGCCGAGAGCGTCCCGGCAGCGGGCACCCCTTCGGTGCGCCGCAGTCGGGACGTACCGCTGCTCGTCGAGCGGGCCCGCGCGGGCGACGCCCGCGCGGTGGCCCGCCTGATCACGCTCGTGGAGAACGGTGACGCGCTGTTGCCGGCGATCGCCGCGGCGCTGGCGTCCTACGCCGGGCAGGCCCAGGTGGTCGGGCTGACCGGTTCACCGGGGGTGGGCAAGTCGACCACCACCAACGAGCTGGTCCGGGCGCTGCGGGCGCGCGGGCACCGGGTGGGCGTGCTGGCGGTCGATCCGTCCAGCCCGTTCACCGGCGGGGCGATCCTCGGCGACCGGGTGCGGATGCAGGACCACGCCACCGACCCGGGCGTCTACATCCGGTCGATGTCCAGCCGGGGGCACCTGGGCGGGTTGGCCGCGGCCACGCCGCAGGCGGTCCGGGTGCTTGAGGGCGCCGGCTGCGACGTGGTGCTCGTGGAGACCGTCGGCGTCGGGCAGGCCGAAGTGGAGGTCGCCTCGCTCGCCGACACGACGCTGGTGCTGCTCGCGCCCGGGATGGGCGACGCGATCCAGGCGGTCAAGGCCGGCATCCTGGAGATCGCCGACGTGTTCGTGGTCAACAAGGCGGACCGGGACGGCGTCGACGCCACTGTGCGTGACATCCAGGGCATGATCGCGCTCGGTGAGCGCGGGCCGGGCCAGTGGCGACCGCAGGTGGTGAGGTCGATCGCCGCACGCGGCGAGGGCATCGACGACATCGCCGCAGCCATCGACAAGCACCGGGGCTGGCTGGTCGAGCACGGCGAGCTGCGTCGCCGCCAGGAGGCGCGGGCCGCCGCCGAGATCGAGGCGATCGCGCTCGGCTCCCTCCGCGCCCGGATCGGCTCACTTCGCGACGGTACGGAGTTGGCCACGCTCGCGACCAAGGTCGCCGAGGGCGCGACCGACCCGTACACGGCGGCGGAGGAGCTGCTCGTCCAGCTCGCTCGCTGACCCGGCGCTCCCGGCCGGTATCCATGGCGGACGGTCGAGTCGGACTGTCCGGTGCGGAGGAGTGTCGCCGCCGGAGCCCGCCTCCCGCCCGCAAGCGAAGGTCACTCCGGTTTTAGTAGGCTCGCGGCGCGTGGCGGGACGTCAGGCTGTCACGCGGCGGGCTGACGGGATGGTCCGTCCACAATGCGTCGGACCAGGGGAGATGTGATCATGACGGACGCGGTGGAGAACGCCGGAGCAGTGCAGCCCGCGACGGGTGCGGCCCGGGGTGTCACGTCGGTTTCCGACGAGGTCGTGGAGAAGATCGCCGGGGCGGCCGCTCGTGCGGTGCCCGGTGTCGCCGACCTCGGCGGTGACGTGGCCCGGTTCTTCAACAGCGTGCTGGACAAGGTCGGTCTGGACGAGGTCGGCGACGCTCGCCGGGGCGTCTCGGCCGACGTGAAGGGCAGCTCGGCCGTCATCAACGTGGTCCTGGTGATCGACGCCGGGCACGTCGTGGCCGACGTGACCGAGGCGGTGCGGACCGCGGTGATCGAGGCGGTGGAGAGGTACGGCCTGACGGTCACCCAGGTCAACGTCACGGTGGACGACATCGAGCTGAACCAGCCGGGGCCGGCCGCCGTCTGAGGCGGCGGCCCTCCGCCGCTCACGTTACCCGCCGGTACGACGTGACTTAGCGATCGTTCAGGTGAGGGCTCTACACTCGGTGTGCTGTCGAGGACCCGAGGAGGAGCCCTGCTCATGGACGCCGACGAGATCGACGCCGGACGGGCGCGCTGGCAGGCCCGGTACGACGCCGCGCGCAAGCGGGACGCGGACTTCACCACTCTCTCCGGGGTGCCGGTCGAGCCGGTGTACGGGCCGCCGGAGGGCGTCACCTATCCGGGCTTCGAACGGATCGGCTGGCCGGGCGAGTATCCGTACACCCGGGGTCTGCATCCGACCGGCTACCGCGGACGGACCTGGACGATCCGGCAGTTCGCCGGCTTCGGCAACGCCCAGCAGACGAACGAGCGCTACAAGATGATCCTCGGCGCCGGAGGTGGCGGCCTCTCGGTGGCGTTCGACATGCCGACGCTGATGGGCCGCGACTCGGACGACCCGCAGGCGCTCGGCGAGGTCGGCCACTGCGGGGTCGCCATCGACACCGCCGCCGACATGGAGGTGCTCTTCGACGGCATCGACCTGGCCGGCGTCACCACCTCGATGACCATCTCCGGCCCGGCCGTGCCGGTGTTCTGCATGTACCTGGTCGCCGCCGAGCGGCAGGGCGCCGACCTGTCCACACTTGACGGCACCCTGCAGACCGACATCTTCAAGGAGTACATCGCGCAGAAGGAGTGGCTCTTCGACCCGGAGCCGCACCTGCGCCTGATCGGCGACCTGATGGAATACTGCGCCGCCGAGATCCCGCGCTACAAGCCGCTGTCGGTCTCCGGCTACCACATCCGGGAGGCGGGGTCGACCGCCGCGCAGGAGCTGGCGTACACCCTGGCGGACGGTTTCGGCTACGTCGAGTTGGGTCTCTCGCGCGGGCTGGACGTGAACGTCTTCGCGCCGGGGCTGAGCTTCTTCTTCGACTCGCACCTCGACTTCTTCGAGGAGATCGCGAAGTTCCGGGCCGCCCGCCGGATCTGGGCCCGCTGGCTGCGCGACGTCTACGGCGCGACCAGCGAGAAGGCCCTGTGGCTGCGGTTCCACACCCAGACCGCCGGGGTGTCGCTGACCGCGCAGCAGCCGGTCAACAACGTCGTACGCACCGCCGTCGAGGCTCTCGCGGCGGTGCTCGGCGGCACGAACTCGCTGCACACCAACGCGTTGGACGAGACCCTGGCGCTGCCCACCGACGAGTCGGCCGAGATCGCCCTGCGTACCCAGCAGGTGCTGATGGAGGAGACCGGAGTGGTCAACGTGGCCGACCCGCTCGGCGGCTCCTGGTACGTCGAGGCGCTGACCGACAAGATCGAGGCCGAGGCGGAGGAGATCTTCGCCAGGATTCGCCAGCTCGGCGGTGACGGGCCGCACCAGATCGGCCCGATGACCTCGGGCATCCTGCGCGGTATCGAGGACGGCTGGTTCACCGGGCACATCGCCGAGTCGGCCTTCGTCTACCAGCAGGCCCTCGAGAAGGGCGACAAGAAGATCGTCGGGGTCAACTGCCACACCGGCACGGTCGCCAAGGAGCTGGAGATCCTGCGCATCTCGCACGAGGTCGAGCTGGAGCAGCGCCGGGTGCTAGCCGAGCGCAAGAGCGCGAGGGACGAGGAGGCGGTGCGCGCCGCGGTCACCCGGATGATCGAGGCGAGCCGCACCGACGAGAACATGATCCCCGCCATGCTCGACGCGGTCCGCGCCGAGGCGACCCTGGGCGAGATCTGCGACGCCCTACGCGCCGAATGGGGCACCTACCGAGAACCAGCCCGCTTCTAACCCGTGCCCTGATCCCCACCCCACCCCCACCCCCGTCGATCTTGCAGTTTCTGCGGTGCCATAAGGCATAAATGCGGCATAGCGGCGACAGAAAGTGCAAGATCGCGAGGGTTGGGGGCGGGGGGTGAGAGTTGCAACGTCGGGGTTGCGGGTGACCGGAGAATCCCGCCTCACGTGCGAGACTAGGTAACCATGAGCGACCCACGGATCACCTCGTCGATCTTCACCCGCGGCGCGGTCGACCTCAGCACGCTGCGTGGCCCCGCACCAGCCAGTACCCGCCCCGGCACGCCCCCGCAGGGCGGCCCGTCCAACGGCGCCCCCGGCACACCCGCCGCCGGCGGTGACACCGCCATCGTGGACGTCACCGAGGCGACCATCCAGTCCGACGTGCTCGAACGCTCGATGGCCATGCCCGTCGTCGTGTTCTTCGGCGCGGCCGGCTTCCCGGAGAGCGACGAGTTCGCCCCGGTTCTGGAACGGCTGAACGCCGAGGGTGCCGGCAGCTGGGTGCTGGCCCGCGTCGACGTTCAGGAAAATCCCCGAATCGCCCAGATGTTCCGCGTCCAGGGCATTCCCATGGTCTACGCGGTCGTCGGCGGCCAACCTGTCGACGCCTTCTCCGGCGTGGTGCCCGAGGCGCAGTTGCGGCAGTGGATCCAGGCCGTCCTCAAGGCCGGCGGCGTGACCGTCGCCGAGCCGGAGGACCCCCGCCTCGATGAGGCGGACGACGCGCTGATGAGCGGCGATCTGGACGCCGCCGAGCAGGCGTACCGGAAGATCCTCGCCGACGCCCCGGCGGACGCCGCGGCCACGGCGGGGCTGGCCCAGGTCGGGGTGGCCCGCCGGGTGGCCGGCGCCGACCCGTCCACCGCGCTGGCCGCCGCCGAGAGCGCCCCGGACGATGTCGCCGCCCAACTGCTGGCCGCCGACATCGAGGTGCTCAGCGGCCTGGCCGAGCAGGCGTACGCCCGGCTTGTCGGTCTGGTCCGGCGCACCGCAGGTGAGGACCGCGAGACGGTACGCCAGCACCTGGTCTCGCTCTTCTCCATCGCCGGCCCGGACGATCCGGCCGTCGCCTCGGCGCGTCGGGCCCTGGCCAGCGCCCTGTTCTGAGTTCGTAGCACGCCAGCGCGGGCCGGCGTTCCGGCCGGCCCGCCCGACCACCGAGGACGGGAGCTCATGATGCGCCGGATCGCCGTCCTCGACGCGCCGACAAATCTTGGTCTACGGCCGCCGACGCCCACGTCGGTCCCGGGTTGCGCCAAGGCGCCCGGGGCGCTGCGTGACCACGACCTGCTGGCCCGGCTCCGGGCCCGCGACGCCGGCTGCGTGACTCCCGCCCGCTACGACCCGGGCGACTGGCGGCCCGGTGACGGGGTGTGCCACGCCCGGGAGATCGCCGACTACTCGCTGGCCCTCGCCGAACGCATCGGCTCGATCATCGACCGGGGTGAGTTCCCGGTGGTGCTTGGTGGCGACTGCTCCGTGCTGCTCGGCTCGGCGCTGGCCATGCACCGCCTCGGCGAGGCCGTCGGCGGGCGGATCGGGCTGGTCTTCGTCGACGGGCACTCCGACTTCCGGCACCCCGGCAACGCCTCCTACGTCGGCGCCGCCGCCGGTGAGGACCTGGCCCTGGTCACCGGGCGAGGGCAGGCCGACCTGGCCGCGCTCGAAGGTCGTCGACCCTACTTCCGTGACATCGACGTGGTGGTGCTCGGCATCCGTGCCCAGGACGAGTACCGGCTCGACCTCCAGGCCGCCGGGATCACCACCCGGCCGGTGCCGGCGCTGCGTGCCGAAGGCGCTGCCCGGACCGCCCAGTGGGCGCACGAGCAACTCGCCGACTGCGCCGGCTACTGGGTGCACATCGACGTGGACGTGCTCGACCCCGCGGTGATGCCCGCCGTGGACGCCCCCGACCCGGGCGGAATCGCCTTCGCCGAGCTGGAGATCCTGCTCGCCGGCCTGGTCGACACCCCGCACTGCCTCGGCGTGGAGTTGACCGTCTTCGACCCCGACTACGACCCGGACGGCTCGTACGCGGCCGAGATAGTCAACACGGTGGTCGCCGGCCTGGCGCCGGTGACCGCCCCGGAAGCCGTGCCGCCCCGCCTGTTGTCGGTCCGGCCGATGCCCTCCCCGCGACGCGCCGCCCCCACCGATGGTGGGCAACGGTCCGGTGCGGCGGAGGGGCTTGACCGTGCGGGGCGGCCCGGTGGGGTGGAGGGGTTTGCGGAGCGGCCGGACAGGCCTGACGCCGTAGGCCCTGCCGGCCCCGGTCGTGGAGTGGCTGATGCCGGCCGGGACGACTCGGTCGCGGCGGAGCAGTCGGGCACTCCTGAACCGGCGCACGCCGAGTTGTCGGGGGTGGCGGCGGTCCCGGTCGCGCCTGAGCGCGAGCCGGTCGGCCCGCCCGCCTCGGCCGGGCCTGGCCTGCTTCGGCGCGTCTCGCCGGCCGTCCCGGACACGTCGGGCCAGATCCTTGAGAACGGCGCAGATCTACACAAAGCTGACACCGCCTGACCCGACCATCGGCTCGCCCTGGCCCGCCGGCCGCTGCCGCTGGTCCTAGCGGGCTGCCGGCCGGCGGACGTCTGCGGGGCGAGGTCAGGTGGCGGGAAGGGCGCGAAGAAAGCGCTCGGCGATCGGGACGGCCGAGGCCGTGCTGGCCCCGCCCTTCTCCACGAAGACGGCGAACGCCACGTCGCCCCGCCAACCGACGAACCAGGCGTGGGTGTGGGCCGGGTTGTCGTCGTACTCGGCGGTGCCGGTCTTGCCGTAGACCTCGCCCGGCACGTCCTTGAGCGCGCTGCCGGTGCCGGCGGTGACCACCTCGCGCATCATCGTGCGCAGCGCCGCGACGGATTCCGGCTTGAGCTGCTCGCCGGCCGGGGCCGGCTTGGCCGGCGCCGGGTCGATCAGCAGCTTCGGCTGCTCGAAGCGGCCGCGGGCGACGGCGGCGGTGGCGGCGGCCATGGCGAGCGGGCTGACCAGCGTGGTGCCCTGCCCGAACGACGCGGCGGCCTGCTCGGCCAGGCTGCCGCCGGTCGAGACCTTGCCGGTGAAGGCGTCCGTGCCGATGTCCCACTGACCCTCCAGGCCCAGCGAGCGGCCGGCGGCGGCCAGCCCGTCAGCCCCGAGCTTCGGCGCCAGGGCGGCGAACGCCGTGTTGCAGGACTTGGCGAAGTCGGTGCGGAACGGGACCGAGCCGAGCTCGAAGTTGTCCGAGTTCTTGAAGGACCGGCCGTCCACGGTGAAGGTCTTCTTGCAGTCCACCGGCCCGTCCAGGGTGACCGCGCCCCGATCCAGTAGGCCCAGCGTGCTGACCATCTTGAACGTGGAGCCGGGCGGCACCTGGGCGTTGAACGCCAGGTTCTCCCCGGCCGGGCCGGGGCCGTTCGCCGCGGCGAGCACGGCGCCGTCGCTGATCCGGACCGCCACCACTGCCGATCGGCGCGGTTCGGCGCGCAGGGCCCCGTCGGCAGCGTTCTGCACGGCCACGTCCAGTGTGGTCTTGAGCGCCTGCCCGGGCTGCGGCTCCCGGCGGAACAACTCGGTGCCGGTGGGTTCGAGTTTGCCGCCCTCGGCCGGACGCTCGACCACCACCGTCAACCCGGGCCCGCCACGCAGCCGTTCGTCGTAGCGGCCCTGCAGCCCGCCGTGCCCGACCTTGTCGCCGACGACGTACCGGTCGGGGTGGGCGGCCAGGTCGTCGGCCTGCGCCGGGTCGACGGTGCCGAGCAGCGCGCGGGCGAACTCGCGGGTGGGGGCCAGGTCGACCTTGTCGGAGATGAACTTGGTGCCGGGCAGGTCGTAGATGCGGGGCTTGATCTGCCGGTATGCCTCCTCGCGCAGCGACACCACCTCGACGAACGCGCCCGGGTCGGCCTTGGCCACCCGCTCGGGCAGGTCGGCCAGGTCGACAGCGGGGACCAGCGCCGGACGGATGGCCTTGAACGCCGCGTCGAGGTCCTTGACGAGCTTCTTCATGTCGGTGACCCCGTCGGGCTGCACGCCCACCCGGATCACCGGGCGCGGGGTCACCAACAGCTTCCCGGCGTTGTCGAGCACCCCGGCGCGGGCACCGGCGTCGCGGCGCAGCGCCAACCGGTCACCCTTGGTGAGTTGCTCGTGCACCACCTTCGGCTCCCAGATGACCTGCCACTGGTCGTCGTCGCCGTGGGCGAGCCGCACCTCCCGGTCGTACGCCCAACGGGTCTGACCGGGCAGAGCCCACTCCACCTGGACGGTCGTTGTCGCGATGTCCTTCGTGATCTTCGGCTCACCGCGACGCGTCAGCGTGGGCGGGGTGGCCGCCAGCTCGCCGGAGAGGTCCTTGATCTCGCGCGCCACGTCGGCCGAGGGCAGTTTCGTGCCGAGCGGGTCGATCAGACCGACCGCCTGGAGGTCACCGCTGCGCCAGCCCGCGAGGAAGGCGTCGACGGTGCGCTCCGGCCCGTCGTCACCCGAGCAACCGACCAGGACACCCACCGTGAGCAGCGCCGTGGTGACGGCGGCGGCCAACCGGCGGGCGGGGTTCGGCCGGTGGGGCCGGGGGTACGACAAGGGCATGAAGCTGGTCCTTCCGATCTCGGACTGCCCTCGCACGGTAGTACGCGAGCGCCGTCCCCAACGTCCCCCAGGTGCTCGGTCGCGCTCAAAGACGGGCCGCGCCCGTGTGATGAACATCGCGTGGCGGGGTATCCCGCAGCCGGCCAACCTCGGACCCGCAACGGGTGAAAGGACAAAGTCCCGATCCGGACGTCCGGCCAGTGGTCCGCCGACGAAGGCGCAGAACGGCAGGGCCTAGGCTGGGCGGCAGAGTGACCCACAACGCGGTGGGTCGAGGGGAGTGGCACCGATGGACCGGCGTCCGGCGATTAAACCGGAACCCGACCTCCGGCAGGATGACTCCGGCCGGGACGACGACAGCTTCGATTCGGCGACCGACGGGGACGGCTACGGCCGGCTCGACACGGGAGTCACCGGGCTGACCGGGTCGAGCATCGACACCATCTACGATCTGGGCCTGCCGACCGAGGCGTTGGCCGACGACGTGGAGGACGCCGAGCTCGACGAACCAGTTCCCAACGCGGAGCGCCTGGTGGCTCAGGCCGTCGCGCTCGCGGGGGACGACCATGACGCGGCGACACTTGTCGGCCGTTTCTGGCGGTTCGCACCGGACGAGGAGCTGGTCGGCTTCACGGCGGAGGAGATGCTCGACGCGGCCCGGGCTCACCGGGATCTCGCCCAGCAGCGGGTGCCGGGCGAGTTGAAGCTGCGGATTCACGAACCGCACGCGGACCAGCACCACACGGTCGTCGAGATCGTCACGGACGACATGCCGTTCCTGGTCGACTCGGTGACGGCGCTGCTCAACTCGTACCACCTCGACGTGCACCTGCTGGTGCACCCGTTGGTGGTGGTGCGGCGGGAGCCGCTCGGCCGGCTCACCGAGGTCTCCGCGGACGTGGAGCCGGACGACGCGATCTCCGGCGACATCATCGAGAGCTGGATGCGGATCGAGATCGACCCGGTCCGGGACGCGGCCGAGCGGGACCGGCTGCGCCGCGAGTTGCAGCGGGTGCTCACCGACGTGCGGGAGGCGGTGGAGGACTGGCCGAAGATGCGGCAGCGTGCCCTCGCGCTCGCCGACGAGTTGGCGTCCGCCCGCACCTCCGACGACCGCCCTCCGGTGCCGGAGAAGGACATCACCGACTCGGTGGAGCTGCTGCGGTGGCTCGCCCACGACCACTTCACCTTCCTCGGTTACCGCGAGTACCGGTTGGTGGACGCCGATGGCGACGCCGCCGACCCGGTCGACGGGAAGGCGCTGGAGGCGGTGCTCGGCACCGGGCTGGGCATCCTGCGCTCCGACTCGCCGGAGGCGCGGTCGCTCTCCTCGATGACGCCCGAGGCGCACGAGAAGGTGTTGGAGAAGCGCCTGCTCATCATCACCAAGGCCAACTCCCGGGCCACCGTGCACCGCTCGGCGTACCTGGACTACATCGGCTTCAAGATCTTCAACTCCGCCGGTGACGTGATCGGTGAGCGGCGCTTCCTGGGCCTGTTCTCGACTGCCGCCTACCGGACCAGCGTCCGCGAGCTGCCGGTGGTCCGCCGCAAGGTGGCCGAGGTGCTGGACCGCTCCGGCCTGAGCCAGCGCAGCCACTCGGGCAAGGACCTCATCCAGATCCTGGAGACCTACCCGCGCGACGAGCTGTTCCAGATCAAGACCGACGACCTGTACCACGCGGTGATCGGCGTGCTGCGGATGGCGGGCCGCCGACAGCTGCGGGTCTTCCTTCGCCGGGACGCGTACGGGCGGTTCATCTCCTGCCTGATCTACCTGCCCCGGGACCGGTTCACCACGCAGAACCGGCTGCGCATGCAGGACATCCTGCTGCGTGAGCTGAACGGCGTCGGCGTGGACTACACCACCCGGGTCACCGAGTCGATGCTGGCTCGGGTGCACTTCATCGTCCGTACCGACCCGACGCGGCCGCCCGGCGACATCGACGCCGACCTGCTGGCCGAGGAGTTGGCCGACGCCACCCGGCTCTGGGACGACGACTACCGGTTGGTGCTGGAGCGCAAGCTCGGCGACGAGCAGGCCAAGCACCTGTTCACCAGGTACGCCGACGCGTTCCCGGAGGGCTACAAGGACGGGCACACGCCGTACGAGGCGATGAAGGACCTGGCGAAGCTGGAGCTGCTGGAGGAGCCCGGCCAGCTGGAGATGCACCTGTTCCGCAAGCAGTTGGCACCCCGACCGGGCACCCGGGTGCCGGGCGCGGACCTGGCCGAGGCGATGGACGTCCGGTTCAAGGTCTACCGGTACGGCGAGCCGATGATGCTCTCCGCCGTGCTGCCGGTGCTGCACTCGCTCGGCGTACGCGTGGTCGACGAGCACCCGTACGAGGTGGACCGGATCGACGGTCGGGTCTACCTGTACGACTTCGGCCTCATGCTGCCCGAGGGGCACCACGAGCTGGCCGAGGTGCGCCCGCACGTGGAGAACGCCTTCGCGGCGGCCTGGCGTGGCGAGGCCGAGGTGGACCGGTTCAACGAGCTGGTGCTGCGCGGCGGGTTGACCTGGCGGCAGGTGGTGGTGCTGCGGGCGTACGCGAAGTACCTGCGGCAGGCCGGCACGGTCTTCTCGCAGGACTACATGGAGCAGACCTTCATCGCGTACCCGAAGCTCGCCGCGTTGCTTGTGGAGCTCTTCGAGACCCGGTTCGCGCCGGGCGAGTTGGGCACCGAGCAGCGGCAGCAGCGCAGCGGTGAGCTGGTGGAGACGATCCGGGGCGCGCTCGACGACGTGGCGAGCCTGGACCAGGACCGGATCCTGCGCTCGTACCTGACGCTGATCGAGGCGACCCTGCGGACGAGCTTCTACCAGAAGCGCGCCGACGGGCGGCCGAAGGCGTACGTGGCGTTCAAGCTCGACCCGCAGGCCATTCCGGACCTGCCCGCGCCGCGTCCGAAGTTCGAGATCTTCGTCTACTCGCCCCGGTTCGAGGGTGTGCACCTGCGGTTCGGGCCGGTGGCTCGGGGCGGGTTGCGCTGGTCCGACCGTCGGGAGGACTTCCGTACCGAGGTGCTGGGCCTGGTCAAGGCGCAGATGGTGAAGAACACCGTGATCGTGCCGGTCGGTGCCAAGGGCGGCTTCGTGTTGAAGCAGAAGCCGGGTGACCGGGACGAGGCGGTCGCCTGCTACCAGGAGTTCGTCGGCGCGATGCTCGACGTCACCGACAACATCGTCAGCGGGCAGATCGTGCCGCCCGAGGACGTGGTCCGGCACGACGCCGACGACCCGTATCTGGTGGTGGCCGCCGACAAGGGCACCGCGACGTTCTCCGACATCGCCAACGAGATCTCCAAGGCGCACAACTTCTGGATGGGCGACGCGTTCGCGTCCGGCGGATCCGCCGGCTACGACCACAAGAAGATGGGCATCACCGCCCGGGGCGCCTGGGAGTCGGTCAAGCGGCACTTCCGGGAGCTGGGCCTGGACACCCAGACCCAGGACTTCACGGTGGTCGGCGTCGGTGACATGTCCGGCGACGTGTTCGGCAACGGGATGCTGCTCTCCGAGCACATCCGGCTGGTGGCCGCCTTCGACCACCGGCACATCTTCCTCGACCCGGAGCCGGACGCCGCCACCTCGTACGCGGAGCGTCGGCGGCTGTTCGACCTGCCCCGTTCCTCCTGGGAGGACTACAACGCGGAGCTGATCTCGGCAGGTGGCGGCATCTTCGCGCGTACCGCGAAGTCGATCCCGATCACGCCGCAGGTCCGGGCGGCGATCGGCCTGGACGACGACGTCACGCAGATGTCGCCGCAGGACCTGATGAAGGCGATCGTCACCGCCCCGGTGGACCTGTTCTGGAACGGCGGTATCGGCACCTACGTCAAGGCGTCCACGCAGACCAACGCCGAGGTGGGTGACAAGTCCAACGACGCGATCCGGGTGGACGGCCGCAGCCTGCGCTGCCGGGTCGCGGGCGAGGGCGGCAACCTGGGCTGGACCCAGCTCGGCCGCATCGAGTACGCGTTGACAGGTGGCCGGATCTACACGGACTTCATCGACAACGCGGCCGGGGTGGACACCTCCGACCACGAGGTGAACATCAAGATCCTGCTCAACACCGCCGTGGCCGACGGCGAGTTGACCACTGCCGAGCGGGACGAGCTGCTGGCCACCATGACCGACGAGGTCGCGGAGCTGGTGCTGCGGGACAACTACGACCAGGCTCGGGCGATCAACAACGCCCAGGCCCAGGCCGCCTCGCTGCTCCCCGTGCACCGCCGGATGATCAACGAGCTGGAGCGTTCGGGCGGGTTGGACCGCGCGCTGGAGGCGCTGCCGCCGGACGAGGAGCTGGCGGTCCGCAGCGAGTCCGGCCTGACCGCGCCGGAGTTCGCGGTGCTGCTCGCGTACGTGAAGATCGTCCTGGAACGGGAGATCCTCACCGAGGGGTTGGCCGACGAGGAGTGGACGACCGACGTCCTGGTCAACTACTTCCCGACGCCCATGCGTGAACGGTTCGCCGACCGGATGGGCCGGCACCGGCTGCGCCGGGACATCGTCACCACCGTGCTCGTCAACGAGGCGATCAACCGGGGTGGCATCTCGTTCATCTTCCGGGTGGTCGAGGAGACGGCGGCGAGCGCGGCGGACGTGATCCGGGCGTACGTGGTGGTCAGCGAGGTATTCGGCCTGCGCGACCTGTGGGACGCGGTCGAGGCGCTCGACAACCGGGTGGCGCCGGAGTTGCAGACAAGCGTCTACCTGGACACTCGCCGGCTGCTCGACCGGGCGGTGCGGTGGCTGGTCTCCAACCGGCGCTCGCCGATCGACGTGCCGGCCGAGATCGCCCGGCTGCGCGACGGCGTCCACCGGCTGCTGCCGGGGCTCGAGGAGCTGTTCTACGGCAACGAGCGCCAGGGCATCGTCGCCCACATGGACTCGATGACCGAGCGTGGGCTGCCCCGCGAGCTGGCGGAGCGGGCGACCCGGCTGATGTACAGCTTCGGCCTGATGGACGTGGTGGAGACCGCGAACGCCAGCGGGCGGGACGTCAGCGAGGTGGCCTCGGTCTACTTCGTGCTGTCCGACCTGTTCCGGGTGGACTCGCTGCTGTCGAAGATCTCGCTGCTGCCCCGGGAGGACCGCTGGCAGACACTGGCCCGGATGGCGCTGCGGTACGACCTGTACGCCGCGCTGGCCGCGCTCACCGCAGAGGTGCTCGACTCCACCCCCGGCGACCTGCCACCGCACGAACGGGTGCAGCAGTGGGAGCAGTCGAACGCCACCTCCATCCACCGTGCGCGGCGGGCGATGGGGGAGTTCGACGAGTCGCGGGCGGATCTCGCCGCGCTGTCCGTGCTGCTGCGTCAGATCCGCACCCTGGTGCGGACCTCCGCAGCCGCCTGAGTCAGCTACGCAGGACGCGGTCCGGCCGGTCGGCGGTCGTGCGGGTGGGGCAGCCGAGTCGAGGCGTACGGGCGGGTGCCGCACGGCGTCGGCAACCGG